>PMJC01000086.1:2700-8243 GCA_003157235.1 Methanosarcina sp. | reverse complement strand
ATAAATCAGTTAGTTAATAATGGTTCTCCGGGAAATTTTCATCCCCGCAGCAATCTGCGGGGTATTCGAATGAAATTAACTTCCTACTGTATCGAAAAGTATCTATCATTTCTCGAAGATCATTCGATTTGTATTTTTTTTGCTGGCTCTTCAAGCTCCATTTTCGGAAGTGTTATAGTCAGGACACCATTTTAAATTTTTGCAGTGCTCTCCTCCTCTTTAATGCTTGTAGGCAGGCGAACCGCTCGGTAAAAGTAAGTATATTCTCTTTTCTTACGAATATATCCTTCCTCTTCGGTTTTTTTTTCTTTCCGCTCTTTGCACTTATCTCAAGCATGTTTTCTTTAAGATTTAGCTCAATATCCTCTTTATTTATTCCTGGAAGGTCGGTAGTTACCAAAAGCTTGTTTCCTTCATCCTTGATGTCAATGGCAGGAGTAAATACATTTCCTCCTCCCCATTTTTTCATTGGCATGAAGTCTTCAAACAGCAAGTTCAGGCGTTCTTGTGTTTTCCTAATCTCTTCAAAAGGATCCCAGCGTGTGGGTCCTGAAATTGTTCTCTTAGCAGGCCAGTTCATATCAAATATCTCCATAAAATAAAGTTATAATACAATACTTGTATTATTTTGAATATATTGAAGGAAGCTAAATAGCATTTTCTTTAACAATTTCACTGAAATAGGGGTATTAATCATTTTCAAATTTGTTCAATGACCCAAGGACAAGCACTTAAATCTAAAAATTTTTATTTTAATTATAAAGTGTTGGTAATAGCTCTCCTCGGTCTTTTTAAGTTTAGAATTTGATCTAAGGTTAATATGCATTGCTTTTTTAGGGAAAAAAACCTTAATGTTAAATTTGTGAATATTTCCTCAAATAATAAAAACATAATTAATATAAAATTATTTTTTGATTTTAAAATATTTTATGGAAAAGTAATTTTTATTCATAAACTATTTTTTGTATAATTAATTTAAAATAATGAAGTTGTTAATTGTACATTGTAGCTTAAAGCGAACAGATAGATAGTAAAAGAGTGAAAAAGTGAGAGATGACCGCTAGTATGTGTGAGTATATGGGGTAATTGTAGAGAATTTCGATATAAACCTCAATTTTAACAAATTGCTTATCTGGATTGTATAAACATTTGAATAAAAATTGGAGTTTATCGGGTTCTGGTGCAAAAATAATATTTTCTCAGTTTGAGACTACAATTCTTANNGAGATTAATCAAATTTCCTAATTGTGAAGGTTTACACTGATTTTGCAACAAAGCCAGATTTTTTGCACCAGAACCGGTGGATAAGCTGTATTTTAATCAACTGTTATTACCCTTGGAATTTGATTAGAACTCAAAGCTTTTTTAAAGAAACGTTTCGCAGCTTTTCGGTTACGTTTTGCACTTAGCATAAAATCAATTGTATTTCCAGCTGAATCTACTGCTTTATAAAGATATTTCCATTCACCCTTTACTTTTATATATGTTTCATCAACTCTCCATGAATCATTTGTTGGTCTTAAATGTCTAAGTACCTTCTTTTCTATCTTAGGAGAATATTGATGTCCCAATCTCATGATTGTTGTATGGTCGACTTTTATTTCTCTTTCTGCCATTATTTCCTCTAAATTTCTATAACTCAATGCATATTTTAAGTACCATCTTACTGTTTGCAAGATGATTTCTCCTACAAAGTGTTTCCATTTAAAGGCATTTGATGGCATATCATACAATCCTAAATTTCTATTTCATAGTATCTATCTCATAATTTTTGCAACGGAACCGTCTAGAGAACCTAGAAATACCTGCTTCCATCCAGGATGAAATTCTCCAGGCCTGGTAGATCAGTTGCAGCCACTATGCCTATGCAGTACGCTCCAGCGCCACCGCCGAAGATCTGCTTGACACTTCTTTCGCCGGTTAGCAGGATACCTTTCTCAACGTGCAAGGAAAAATCCATTTACTGCACAGTCTCAAAAAAGGCTGAGCTTCTCTATTTTCCAACAGGGCTATTGTATATCGGAACAGAATGGTTTTCCCCATGATCAAGTAAAAATGAGCGTGATAATTCAGAATATGATTTTTCCTGATATTTCAGGGATCATGTTTACTGCCGATCCAGTAACCTACAACCGCAATATTGTTTATATTGATTCCAGCTTTGGTCTGGGTGAGGCCTTGGTATCCGGTTTAGTCTCGGCTGATCTCTATCAAGTAAAATCAGATAAAGTAATTCATAAACAAATAGCCCGAAAGGAAGTAGAAATCAGTGCCAATGTGTCTGGGGGAACAGTTACAGGAGGAGATTGAAGAGAAAAGGAAAATTGCAGTGTCTTTATCGGAAGAAAGTACTCTGCAATTGTCAAAAATTGGGCGTTTATCCAGGAACATTTTGGAAGTCCACAAGATATAGAGTGGTGCCTAGCTGAAGGTCAAATATTCATCCTGCAGAGTCGACCTATTACCACTCTTTACCCCCTTCCTCTTGCCAATGATGACCAGATCCATTTTTATATATTCATAGGTCATCCGCAGATGATGACCGAATCTATGAAACCTCTCGGAATATCGACGTTGAGAACAATTATTTCCATTGGAAAGAAGCTATCTGGAGAAGAAAGTTGCCTATTGAAAGAAGCAGGCTCCAGGCTATATTTGGATATTACGCCTTTACTGCATTATCCACAAGCTAGGAAACTGCTGCCTTCTATACTTTCAGGAGTCGATGAATTAATTAGCCAGGTGGTGCAGGAACGTCATCACACGTGAAGAGTTTCAGGACGCTATGAAGCCCAACAAGCACCCGGAGTTATCTCTGATCAGGACAATCATACCCATGATTTTTGCTATTCTGGAAAATATCCTATATCGGGATAACCATCAGGCCATCGATCAATTAAATTGTTTTATCTGTGAGCAGGTCAAGGTAAACAGAAGCAGACTAAAAAAGATATCTGGTTTGGATCGCATGGTATTAATCCAGGATATGCTTTCCAGCCTGCTTATAGAGATAATTCCCAGGATAGCTCCTTATTTACCCACGGCAATTGCAACCTATAAAATTATTGAAATTTTTTCTCAAAAATGGCTAGGAGACAAAGAGGAATTATCCAGTATAAGCAAGGCCCCACTCGGGAATGTAACTACCGAAATGGGATTGCAATTGGTAGATTTAGCCGATGCGCTTCGTGATTATCCAAAAGTCATTGAATATCTGGAACATGCCGATAATGCTGGCTTTCTCATTGATCTCTCAGGAATAGTCGGAGGTAGAGAAATACTACTCCTTTTTCAGGAGTTCCTGCAAAAATACGGCATGAAAGGGACAGGGGAAATTGATATACCCAGGCTGCGTTGGCGAGAAGAGCCAACCCAGTTCTTGCCTATGGTCCTGAGCTATGTGAAAGCAGCCCGACCCAGCCAACGCCGCCAAAATTTTGAAGCCGGAAAAAACGAAGCAGAATTGATGACTGCAAGATTGGTGAATCGATTGAAAAAACAGTCGTGTGGATTCCTGAAAACCAAAATTATGCAACGTCTCATTAAGGTTCACAGGTCATTAATTGGAATGTGTGAACACCCAAAATACTTTTTAGTACAGAACTTAGATTGGATTAAACAAGCCATCATGCAGGAGGCGAAGACTCTGGTTGCAGCGAAAGTTCTTCAAAATCCTGATGATATTTTCTGGTTTTCGCTGCCAGAGATTGAAGAAATGATCTCACGACAGCAGACGAAGCAGAACATTATTGAGACGCGAAAGAGCCAATTTTGCTTGAACAGCAAGTATTCCCTCCCCGGACCATGACTAGCGAAGGAGAAATTCTCATCCCACAAGCTACATTTCAGGTTCCTGTGGGCGCCCTAGCTGGAAGCCGGGTTTCTTCAGGCACGATTGAAGGGCGCGCCCGGGTGGTTCACAAATTGGAAGAAGGTCAACTGGATAAAGGAGACATACTAGTAGCGTCTTACCCAGATCTAGCTTGGACTCCCTTGTTCCAGCTGGCAGCTGGCCTGGTTATGAAAGTTGGTGGTCTGATAACCCATGGTGCAGTAGTGGCTCGCGAATATGGCATACCATCTGTGGTAGGGGGTCGAGGGAGCGACCCAAAAAATTGTAGATGGACAATGGGGGATACGAGTCGACGGTACTCTGGAGATCATTGAATTAATGTAAAAATCTAGAACGGATTTCGATAAACCCAATAAATTTAGTAATTTATAATCGATTTTAAGGAGATAGCATACGTTTTCATTGCCATTAAATGAAAACCTTTCTTGAGCTATGGCCATATAATGACGGTTTTTTTGGGTTCGCACACAATGCCCTTCATCACCACATATTTTAATCGCAAATTCTTTTACAGTTATCCCAATACCTAACCTTTTTGGAGCTCTGTCCCGCTTTCTTTCATTTTCGGAAAATTTCTCTGAAATTTCAGTACCGATTTTTCACTCCTCCTGAAAAAAATCAGCCCCCTGAAATGGGAGAAAGGACTGCAATTTCATCTAAATCTGCAAGGAAGGTATCAAGCCCTTCCAAGTGCCGAACATTGTTTCCATTGATAAGAACATTAACGGAGCCACAAAGAGCAAACATTTCACATTTTTCGTCTACATTCTCAAAAATAAGGTCTTTCAGCACTGGATATTTTTTCGTGAGGGATAAAAGAACGTTGATAACTTTCTCTGCAGAAAGCAGAATTTCGGGTGTGCCTGTAGCTTCACGCAGATTTCCAAATAACTTAACCTTTACCTCAGCCATAAGGAATATTATTTTATCTTACCCATTTAATATATCTATCCACGAAAACAGTAGTTCTTATCGGCTGTAGTTCAGATTGAGTATTCTTATTTATAATCTTTTCTCAAATAATTCATAAGAAAAAACTTAATCCATAGATCTTAATGCCATTTTTTTGTACTATAATATCTGATTTATAAGCATATAAATTAAGTTAGGGTTTTATCTAAACAATTTTAATTTTCTTAGTAGTGGGCAAATGATCTCTTCATTGATGCATAGATCAAACGCACTTTCTCTAACTCAAAGAGTCTACCAGAACTACACGCTTCTCATGAGTCATAATTTTTACTTGTTCAAATAATACTTATCTTTTTTGCACTACAAGCAACCCATAGAGAATTGTTCCTGAAATAGGCGGATTTTCAGGAGTGCCTTTTGATATCCTTTCTTCAGGATAACCGAGTTTTTCACATATATAAAGCTCAGCTTCCAATTCCAGCTCTTTAAGAACCTCTGCAACTTCACGGGAACCAAATTTCTCTTCTGGGAGCAGAAAAATATTTTTTTCATTTTTTAATTCTCGGATCAGTTCGGCTTTTGCTAGTTCAAAGTCTCTGCCGTGAGCTGTAATCGCACATAAGTTGGTCAGATTCACTTTATTACGGGCACAAGCTACTTGCATTGAGGAAATCCCAGGAATAACTGTATCTTTTTTCCCTGCAAACTGCCCGAGTCCTGAGAACATGGGATCTCCTGTCGATAAGACGACTGCATATGAAGGCAGTAAGTGGAGCGA
>PMJC01000086.1:0-2686 GCA_003157235.1 Methanosarcina sp. | reverse complement strand
ACCTGGTTTAAATTCACTCTTGCTATCCATGAGGATATTTCCTTCTCTGTCAATTACTATGACTCTCGCGCCTTTTCCTTTCTTCACTGCTATTTCAAAGGCTTCTTTCAAGCGTGCATTTTCTGGGGCTTTCTCAAGCATTTCAACAACAGTTGCGTACTCACAGTTTTTGAGAATTTCAGGATTTCCCCATTTGAGGACAAGACCAGGAAGTCCGCAGAGAATTACATCTCCTGATGCAGATTCAAGCCCTTCAGATATCCTACTCCCTATCATTATTACGGTGTAACCTGGAAAGAGCATATGAGAGTAACGCATTCCTATTCTACCAGTAGTCAGAACCACTCTGTCAGTGCAGCGAATAAGATCTCCTTTCATTTCTCCGAGATGGTCATTCCAGGGCTCAACAAAACCTGTACTTCCAAGAATTGAAATACCACCTTCTACTCCAATCCTACTGTTCAGAGTTTTCTTTCCAATCCTTTCTCCTTCAGGGATAGAGATTGTGACTTCAGCTCCCTGTAGGCTAAGTTCCTCTACCGCTTCCAACACTGCAGCTCGAATTTGACCCATAGGTATAGGGTTGATTGCAGGCTGGTTCCTTGGAATCGGTAGCCCATCCCTTATTACAATCCCTATACCTTTTCCTCCAATAATTCTAATTTCCTTTGCTTCCCTGGCTTCACCCACAAATTCAAGACCCCTGGTAATGTCGGATTCGTGATCATTAGGAATCTTTTTTGCAACTGCACGCCCTTGGAAGGACTCGCTTACATCGATATAGGCTCTTAGGCCCACAGGAGTTGGGACTGATACGTTGTCAATAGTTTTCTTAATAGAAAGAACGGCGGCTTTTGCAGCGGCACTTGCTGTGGTTCCTGTAGTATACCCTCTTTTGAGAATAGCCCCATCACTCAGGATCACAATCATCCCTGATGCTACTTTTGCTTCAAGCTCTACCCTGGGTAGCTCGGCTAGGGCAATCCATTCCTGAGGGATTTTAAAATAGTTAACAGGATCTATCATGGAGAAATAATCGGAGGTTTATATGATAAATATATTGACTTGAAAATAAGTCAAAGTTTGCTCAGTTTCGAGATAGGCCTTTCCTCAATATATTATTCTTCCATTGTATTTGATGGAAATAATTATATTTTCCACTTTCTGGAGATATACACAATAATGCCATCCATTTTCGCAATATGACAGTAGTTTAAAAATTAATCTAACTTTCAATGAATGATAGTGGGCAAATTGGTGAACAAATCTATACATCCGTGTATATCTGCATAGTGTCGTGTCTTCTGTAGCAAAACTAGAAATCGCAATTATAAAAAAGAATGGCATCATTCCAGGAGTTGAATTAGTTTTCTGGAAAGTTAAGATTTTATCATAGATTCTGGAATATGGATAAAAATATATGTTGATATTTGGGTTGGTGTGTGAGAAATTATCTTGGGAATGATGCCTATTCCGATGTCAGTATTATATCTGTCATCAATTATTGTGTTAGAAATTATATTATATAAATGTTTGGAAATGTACATATTAATTCAATATGGAATCTTTTTGCTGGTTGAAAAGCAATAGCAAATGGAGTATTTCTAATATTCCTTATTTCAATGAATTCATTTATATCCAGGCGGATAGCGCGAAAATACCAAGTTACTTGCAGTAGGGGTAACACCGAAAATTTGATTTTGTAGGAATTGTTTTGTAATTAACTAAATTTTTTCAAATTTTATTTACATTTTTGATATTGAATTTGACAAATTACATGGAGCGGGAACATATTTTATATTGTGTAAAAAAAATAGAATAGCAAAAATGCTAAAGTAAAAAACCCATATTCATTCTCATCTTTTGTAGTTTTTATATTTGAGAACTGACAAATTTTATATAATTATTACTTACATTTTTGAAGGTTGTTATATCATTTTTGATGAAAAGATAATGTTCCATTCCAACGGAAATTTGTACTTTCAAACTAAGTTTAAGGATGCAAAATTCTGGTTCAAGTTCAGACAATAATTGATCTAAGTCTGTTCCCTAAAGTGGATACAGAGAAGGATTCAATTGCTTCCTCACTTATTTAAAAAATTTATGGAGCAAAGGTTATATCTTTGAGAATCATTTATGGATCTGGATGTCATTTAAGAACCGACACGTCATCTCAATGAAGGATTTTTCGCGCAAAGAAATCGACTACGTTTTGGATACTGCAGAAAAGCTTGAGCCTGTGGCTAGAGGTGAAAATAGATCTCAGCTGTTGGATGGAAAAATCGTTGCCCTTCTTTTTTTTGAACCAAGTACAAGGACCCGGCTGTCTTTTGAAGTTGCTACTCAAAGGCTTAGAGGACAGGTTTTAAACCTGGGTTCTGTAGAGGCAAGTTCTGTTATGAAAGGTGAAAATCTTGCCGATACCATCCGTGTGATTAGTAACTATGCCGATCTTATAGTATTGCGCCATCCTCTTGATGGATCTTCAAGGATGGCTTCTGAATTTTCCAATGTTCCGGTAATCAATGGTGGGGATGGTTCTGTTCATCACCCTACACAGACCTTCCTTGACCTTTATACTATCCGCAGGGAAAGCCATCTTGACGGCCTGAGAATTGCAATGGCTGGTGATTTGAAGTATGGGAGAACAGTCCATTCCCTATGCCATGCCCTTTCCCTTTACGGA
>PMJC01000284.1:10565-10736 GCA_003157235.1 Methanosarcina sp. | reverse complement strand
TCGGAATCGAAGTCTAAAGCTTATTATATATGGATCAAAAATATTTCATAAAGGAATTAAGGGAGCCCTTCAAGGCACAATATTTCCGAATCTTGTCAGTTCCTAACCTATTTCTACAAATCAAAGTAAATTTAAAAAAGTTATTAAAAATAATGGAGTCGTTGATTATTC
>PMJC01000284.1:3769-10455 GCA_003157235.1 Methanosarcina sp. | reverse complement strand
AACCAAAATATTCTCCTTCAAGAATAATGCAGATTATAGAGGATTTCGAGAAATCTCTGATTTTCACGAGTCATATTACATACTATTTATAAGAATATGACGAAATTAAGAAGTTTAGAGAAATCCTCTGTGGAATGGCAGAATACATAACTACAACCTGAAATTTATAGTACCATAATATAAAATCTATGACTGCTTTTGATGCTTACGTTACTATCTTACCAGAACAAATTCAAACAAATGTATAAGATTTCAATTATTGGAGCATATGTATACTAAAGTACCATAATCCACTGAAAAAAATCGGTGCTTTAGAAATTTAGCTTGGCCATGAGTTACTGGAAACTTTAAGCAAAGAACTATTTACATTTCCCTCAAAAGCAAGAAATGTTTCCTTCTTAGTAGAATGATCCATAACTCATGAAAACTAACCAAAGATAGTAATGTAGGAATTCTCGAATGGTCTGCATATGGGTGAAAATAGTTTTGTGAAGCATGCAAAAATAAGTTCAACTTGACAGTGTCAAGTTAAGATTGAGACTTATTACATATCTTCCTGTATCGCAAAAACTCATCATTATTTCCAGGATTCTGCGGTTGCAATAATCCAAGACTCCAGAAATTATAAAAAACTCTTGTGAGCATTTTAAGATCGGAAGAAATATCTTTTGGTGGGACTTGTAAGAAACATCCTTTACTTTATTTGGTCTAAGGAATATAAAAAAAGCAATCGCTTTTTTTTTAACTCTGAACTCAGGTTGATACCGGATTGTGCTTTCATGAAAAAATATACCAAATGATTAACAAGATCAATTTTGATTAGTATATTTTCTATAGCAGTCGTGCTAATCTTCACTCTGGATACGAATACAATTGAATTTGTGAGAGAGATTCGACCTGGATATATATTAACTGCGCTTGTGATTCACTTATTTTCCTTCGTTTTCTGGGGTTTACGCATAAAATCAATGATTTCTGCACTCGGATATAAAGTAGGACTCATCAGATCTTTTGAAATTGTAGTTTCAGGAACCTTCGTCGCAGATCTGATTCCTTCTTCTATAGGCGGGGAACCTTTAAGGATTCATCTACTCAAGCAGGATCAGATATCAATTGGAAAGGCAACTGCAATTATTTTGGGCGAACGCATACTGGATGCTATATTAATGTTGTTGGCTGCGCCTTTTTCTATATACCTATTCAATGGTATATTGTCAGATCCACGCATGAATGCAGTTGTAGTATTAAGGTGGACTTCTTTCAGTAATTAGTCTTATCATAATGTTTTATGCGTTACTAAGACCTCGTTATGTTAAACTTGCCATAAACAATCTTGTAGCGTGGATTATTAAGCGTTTTAGTGGTAAAAAAATTGGGGGAAAACTATATAGATTCTTTGAGTCAATTGATAAGGAAATTGATGAGTTTCAGGAAAGTATGTATATTTTCTGTACAGAAGGACGTGTAGATTTATTCTATGTAATAGTATATACAATTATATATTGGATAGTTGATTTTTCTTCTCTCCCAGTAATTCTTCTTGGCCTCAACCAGCCTCCTTCCGTACTACTTTGTATTGCAGCGCAGGTACTGCTCCTTATAATTATAATTGTACCTTTGACTCCGGGTTCAAGTGGAGTAGCGGAATTTGCCGCAATTTCTATATTTTCAGCCTTTATGCCAGTAAGTATTCTCGGAATTGCAGTGGCAGCATGGAGAGCTTTTACTTTTTATACAAACATTTTAGTAGGAGGATTCGTGAGTTTTAAGTTACTGAAAAATACGGAGCTTGTACATAAGTATTTAAAGCGATCTTGAGCAATTTTTAAATGATCTTTAAAGGATGACATAAGTGGTTTGAAGGAAGAAGATATTCTCATATTAGTTACAATTCTTATGCGTAGATACTGCTATTTTGATGTATATACCTATACAGTTTCTAGTAAAAGGTAGAGTATTTGGCTGAAAGGAATATTGGATCCACCGTGCCGATCTATGAAAAAGATAATAAATTATATAATTTAAATCCAGAAAAGCGATCTTTTTTTGGGATACACAAATGGTTCAGACCAAATCTATAATTTACTTTCAATAACCTGAGACCAATGGTTTTCCACTTTTAATGATTATTATGACTACAATGATACCTTCCGCGTTTTTAGTTGCGCTAATAGTTATAGTTATATTTAGTTTTGATTTGAGACACTTATTCATATGTTATATAATCACAAAAATTCATCACTGTGTCCGCTTTCTGCAACTGAAATAAATAAAAAATCCTAAAAATAATAAATCATATTTGATTTTAAAAAAGGGTTTTTCTTGAGGAAGTTCTTTGCATTGACGATATTGCAACTCATTTAGAATGTACTTATTATAACAACTAGATGTGGCACTTTAAGTAAGTATTCTTGTATGATAATACTATTTGTTGTGAAATGATTCAGAAAAGTTTAGTTTGATAAAACCATTTCTTCCTTAACAGAGGAAAAATCTATTCTACGACTTTTTTTGATGAAAATGGCCAGATAAAACTTCCTCAGTTGGAAATCTTCATCATTTTGTGAAGAACAGGCTCTAAGAAAAAGGAAATAGATGACATGATTACGAAATAAGATCATTAGCTCAAAAAAGCTCCAAGGAAACAAGTTTTTTCCGTAACTAAAAAGACTCAAACTAAGAAAAGTTCTTGCTATTATTGTTCTAAGAATGAATTTGAAGATGTTGTGTACACTTTTTATATAATCTCCATCATTGATTACATTGAAAATAAAGGAGTATTATTAAGTATAGTGGAAGATATCTTTAAAATCAAAGAATAATGAACCAGAACAGAAAAAATCGGATTAAATACAGAAATTAGCGAGAAAGATTTGGACAAAATTCCTGCGAAGGAAAAAACCAGAGATAAATTAGAATCCTCTATATGACACCTTTTAAGTAGAGTCCTCATCCTATTTAACCAAAATCAAGGAAAAACTTTAAGCTCCAAAAATAAGAAGGTAGCATAATATATCATAAGATATGGGTGCTGATAATAGTGATTATGAGGCTCGAAAATTAACATATGTGCATATAGTACTACTCCCATTAAGGCTTTGCAATGTATTGTATTAAACAAGCAGATCAATATAACAGGTTATGAGAAGAAAACTGCGTTAATTTTTTTGTAAAATTACAAATCTCAATAAATTATCGCGCAGAAAATTTATTATCAAAGGACCCAAATTTTATAAAATATGCAAAAATTTGATCTCAAATTTACAGTAGATTCGAGGTACTGTAAATAAATGCATTAATGTATGCATTATTTTTCCGAAAAGAAACATCTTAAATTTTTATAAGTTCGTTTATTCTATATTTTTTAATTGAGAAATAACTTAAATAATGCTTTTAACTATTGAGAGTATTCACAATCCACTGGAAAAACAGCAAACTGAAACCTTAGTCTTTTGTTGTAATTAATGAAAAAAAACATTATGGCCTTTAAACTCGTGGAAGCATTTCCCACAGTGTATCTCATAAATAAGATAAAAACAAGAGGATGATATTTATGGACTTTGAAAAATTAAGACATGGGACAGAACTTATCAAGCGAGGCTTTGCAAGGATGCAGAAAGGGGGTGTGATCATGGATGTAACAACCCTTGAACAAGCCAAAATCGCAGAAGAAGCTGGGGCAGTTGCTGTTATGGCCCTTCAGGCTGTTCCTGCGGATATCAGGAAAGCGGGTGGAGTTGCCCGAATGGCAAATCCTGAGATAATTCAACAAATCATTGATACTGTTACCATCCCTGTAATGGCAAAAGCCAGAATAGGGCATTTTGTAGAAGCTGAAATCCTGGAGGCACTTGGTGTTGACATGGTAGACGAATCCGAAGTACTGACCCCAGCGGATCCCTTCTTCCATATAGACAAGACACAGTTTACAGTGCCTTTTGTCTGCGGAGCTAGAAACCTCGGAGAAGCCCTCCGAAGAATTAATGAAGGTGCAGCCATGATCCGGACCAAGGGAGAAGCCGGAACAGGTGATGTCAGCCAAGCAGTGAAGCACATGAAACAGATAATGGGCGAAATCCGTGCACTTTCTAGTAAGACAAGGGAAGAACTGATTCTGGTTGCCAGGGAGATTGAGGCTCCGATAGAACTCGTGATCGAAACCGCAAAGATGCAGCGCTTGTCTGTGGTTAATTTTGCAGCTGGTGGAATTGCAACCCCCGCAGATGCAGCTCTTATGATGCGCCTTGGAGCTGATGGAGTCTTTGTGGGTTCAGGCATTTTCAAAGCCGAAAATCCTGAAAAGATGGCAAAAGCAATTGTTGAAGGTGTAAATAACTATGATAACCCTGCAAAACTTGCTGAGATATCAAAAGGTATTGGTTTCGGAATGAAGGGCATCAGCGCCGATATGATCCCCGTAGAACAAGCTCTTCAGGAACGAGGTTGGTGAAAATTTTGAATTTCTCTTCGATAAGTACTTTTTTCCTTTTCGTTTCACTCAACAGGACTAAAAATTCAAATCTATGCAAATACATCTTTCTTACAAGCCTGTGAGAATAAATTGATTTGACTTTTTAAATATCCATTCCATCAAAAATCGTTGAGAGATATCTATTTTGATGCAATAGATACTCCTGAGTTCCAACTAATTGAAAAATACGAAATATAATCAATAGCCTAAAGTTAAATAAAATCAGCCCACCGAAATTTACTCATTGAATCGTAGCAAAGATAGTTAATTATATTGTTTTTCCCGAATTAACTGTACTTAATTTTTCAGAATTTTAAATCCAACAAATAAAAAATTAATTTCTAGAAAATGGTGTTTCTCATGAAGATAGGTGTAATAGCTATCCAAGGAGCGGTTTCTGAGCACGTTGATGCTTTAAAGAGAGCCCTTGTGCAAAGAGGGAGAGCTGCAGAGATAGTTAAAATAAAGCATAAGGGTATTGTCCCTGAATGTAATGGGATTGTAATTCCTGGTGGAGAGAGTACAACTCTTTGTAGGCTACTGGCCCGCGAGGGAATTGCTGAAGAGATAAAGAACGTGGCTGCGAGGGGAGTTCCAGTTCTCGGTACCTGTGCAGGGTTGATTCTGCTCGCAAAAGAAGGAGACGAACAGGTGGAAAAGACTAGCCAGAAGTTGCTCGGGATTATGGATATTAAAGTAAACCGGAACGCTTTTGGGAGACAGAGGGATTCTTTTGAAACGGAACTTAAAGTTGAAATTCTCGATTCTCCTTTTAAAGGCGTATTTATCAGAGCTCCGGGAATAGTTAACTGTGGGCCTGGGGTAAGTGTGTTTTCACATCTCGACGATCTGATAATTATGGCAGAACAGAGAAATGTACTGGCTCTTGCATTTCATCCGGAATTAACCGATGACCTACGAATCCATCAGTATTTCCTGGATAAAATATTCAACTGCTGATATTCGTATAGGCTTCCGAATTAATTATTCAATACCCTGCAGGTTGCTGCGTAGATAGAAACTTCCCCGAAAAAATTTGTTAACTAACTGATATATATTTTAAGCTACTTTTGCACTATATAATGAAACTGCTTCATGCAAAACCATTGTGTCTATAAAATTATGAGGATTTCAATAAAATTTGTAATTATCTCATATGCTTATAAATGTTGTATCTATGATTCATAAAAATCAGAGGTTATCTAAATTCCCTAAAATATTTGATTTTGAATAATTCCTTTATATCCAGAGCTTGGGTGCGAACATAACCAATCGCCTTTAACTGGGTGAGAAACTGAAAGTTTGATTTTTTTCCCTCCAGTTAGTAATCAAAAGTATCTATTAAATTAAAATAGAGATTTTCCAATGAATAGTGGTAGACTGTATAGTTACGAATGGCGTTCAAATTGCAAAATTAAATGAATTAAAAAAAAATATTATGATGGGAAAAAATTGTGAAAAATACTATTTTAGAGGAGACCCGCGAAAAACTGGATGAATCAAGGGTACGAAATAAACTAATAAACAACAGAAAAAAATGTGGTTGAATAAAAGCGGGAGATTGAGGGACAAGAAAATTGATTCTTATTCATGAACCTGTCCAGGTCACATAAGCTTCAATTATTTCCTGCCCTTCCAAGAATATAAGTCCATTATCTTTGCCATATTCTTTTGCCTTTTCTTTGGAAAGGGCCTTACCATTGTTGTCATCCAGCATCTCGCAAACCACCATTGCGGGAGTAATTCCAGCCATACGAGCAAGAGCGATTGAAAGTTCGGTTTGCCCATTACGTTCATTCAAAAGTCCTTCAGCAGCTTTCAGAAGTGCTACATGCCCTGGGGTTCTGAAATAGTCCCCAAAATGAGTCAGGTCTCCAGAGACGTTTTTTTCTGTAATTTCTCCGATTTTTCGGATAGTAAGGGCTCTTTCATCATCAGGAATCCCAGTTCTGGTATCTCTATGGTTGACCCAGAGAGAAAAAGAAGAACGAGAATCATAATCAAGGTCTCCTTTTTTTTCCACAAGTTTTCCAAGAAAATCACTGGTTTTGCTGGCCTCGCTAATGAGGTCCACCATAAACGGTAATTTTAACTGTTTTGAAACAAAAGGATCTATTGCAACACAGATCAGGCCACCAGCATCTTTTCGCATCCATTTCACGTCTTTGTAGGTTACCACTTTTGCAGGAATTACTAGATCGGTTTCTCCTTCCCT
>PMJC01000284.1:0-3761 GCA_003157235.1 Methanosarcina sp. | reverse complement strand
TCTCCGTCTTTCAAGCTAAGAGTATCTCTTAATTTCACCGGTGCAATGATCTCAATCAAATCTGAAGGGTAATGTGTTCTCTCAGGAACTACAACAGCAGCCTCGATACCCCTTACACTAACCGGATAACATCTTCCACCCCCAAAAGTGCGTTTTCCGTCATGAAAACCTTCTATCTGGACAGCCGGCAGTTCAAGTAATCGATTTAGCACAGTCAAACTATTTCCGGAAATTTTTATATTAAGAGTTCCAGGAAAAGGTGAGAAAAATAATTTTTCTTCAAATTGCTTTCTGTATCCAGGTATATTTACATAATACTGGCCCTCGCCGAGTCCTGTGAGAATGTTTCCCTCAAGTTCCAAGCTATCGGATTCGGGAGAAAATATACTGTTGTACTCCCTATATTCATTCTTAAGAATTTCAATTCCTTTTCCTGTCATTTTTATCAACTGGCCACCAGGAACGATCTTCCTTTCGATCAGCCCTTCTTCTTCCAACTGTTTTAGTTTTCTTGCTGCGGTTTTGGAACTTGCTACAGTGTGCTTTTGAAACTCACTCGAAGATACTTTAATTGTTTTATTTACTGCTCCTATAAGGGCAAGTTTTTTCAGATATTCGATATCATGCACTGTTAGCACCCTTGGTGTCTTAATTTTGAGATGCATCTCAATATTGAGATGTTAGACTACGCATTTGCCTTTAATAAAACTTTTGATATAAAATGAAACCGGATAGAACATCCCTTATCAACTGCATAAAACTATATGCTGGAGAAATTCCTTCTAAAGATGGAAAGATTATTCTGGATACTGAGAATTTGGCATTGTCAAACTAATAACCAATCATTAAAGCCATTTCCTTTTAAATTCTCCTTGGTCTTCAGCAGATATTTTCAAATATATTAGAGCAAAATAGATGTATTCAACTTTTGTTTTGTTCTTTTCGACAAGAGTAATTTAAACAGTAAGTCTTTCGTTTTTGTTAGTGATGTAAAGGAAGAGGTATGGTAAAAAGAGTTTGTCAAATATTTAGCTTGTGCACATATTGCGTAGTTTTTGTAAAATGACTCTGTTTTTCCATAATAAAGATTAGGAGTATAAAAAGGCAAATTCACAGCTTTTACCTACTTTAAGTATTTTTAGTACTGTTCGTTAAAATATGAGGTTATTTAAACAGGTGTGTAATATTCATTTATATAGGAAAGATTTTCTATTCTTGCGAATTTATGCCTGAATAATCTCAAACATGTCTTACTACACAATTAGAAAGCCCAACTATTTCTACGATATCGCTGTTATCCGGGGAATTAATTATCATTTGCCCTTTTTTAAGATAAGGAATTCTCCGTTCATACTCTTTTGGGACTTTCAGAGACGTAATTGCCACGTCATTGTTGAGGTTAAGGATCAGCTTCGTATTGATCTGTTTGAAAACAGTGTCATCAATATCTTGGGGATCCTGCGTGATCAAAAAAAGACCTAGTCCTTCCTTTCTACCCTGGCGGGCTGCATCTGCAAAACGGGAAATGATTAGGCGAGCATGTTCCCCGTTTGCCCTAGAGAGATAACGGTGAGCTTCGTCCAGCCCCAAAATTATTGGAGTTTCTTTGATAGCATCATTACCTGAGGTACTAAGCTTGTTGTCTACGATCAAGCTCATGATCGTGAGCACTATAAGGTCTCTGATTCGGGGAGCGCTTATATATTCGGTTGGGAATACAGAAATTTGGCCTGGCTTGAAGATTTTGCCTAGAATATCAGTAATTGAGGTTGCATCCTGGTCAAAGACCTTCGAAAAAAATCGACTTTTTGTACGCCTAACAATCCCGTCAAAAGAGGACTCATGAAGTTTCCCGCTACCTACGTAGTAGGAGCGGGTACTCTCATTGTCAATATGATCGATGAAATTGCGATAAGTATGGGATACGTTTGACTTAAAGAAGTCACCAAGAAGCACCTCAAGACCTATGTACTGAAGTTCTGACATTCCAGCTGCTGCAATAAGCCAAGAATTGTGCTCTACAAGGGAAAAAGGAATTGTAAACTCAATTTGTTCAGCCCTTGTATTATCTCCGGGATATTTCTGCCCATTTATCTTTGCTACAAAAGCTTTTGTAGACTGAACCCCGCCATAAGCAACTTTTTCGGATTCAAACTTGAAATTATCCTCATCTGTTAAAGTTTCATTATCCTCAAAAAGCTGGGAATATTCATCTTGAGGGTCCATAATAACCAGACAGGGATTTTTCCTGGATTTATTCGAGGAACTCCTCACCCTGTACCTGTTGTTTTCTGTCATGAACTGGCGGAAAATATTTTTTGAAAGGAAAGTTTTTCCTGTCCCTGTGCTCCCGCAGATAAGAATATGCCTGAAAATGAGAGGATCACCCATGGAATAGTCGTTTAAGAGGTAATATGCAACTGTTTCAGGCTCAGAATGGGTTTTTACAAGTTCTCCCCCAACGCTCAGGTGCCCGAGGAAAATGCCCTCTTCAGGAATATTGAGCCCTGTCTGCACTTCAAGCCTATTCGTAACAGGCAGAATAGGAGTGTTGGGCCGAGGTATCCTGTCTGCCATCCTTCTTGTAAGTGTACCATCGATCTTCCGGTACAGAATACAAAGAGGATCAAGGCAAGCAAGAAATTTGTAGTCAGCTTCGTATATCGGACCTCCACGGGCACTGAGCATTCGCCTTGAGTGGATTTCAGTTGCGTCATCTACCACAAATTCTTGCCTATACTGAAGTTTACCTACACGAGCAAAAAGTTGTTCTCCACTCTCATAAGGCAAGACCACATAAGTCCCGAGCCTTATTTCATTCCGCCTTGAAGATGTAATGAAGCCAGTGATTACAGCTCCGGAGGAAGTTATTTCCAGAGGATCTATCCCTGTGGTAACAATTCCGAAGGCTTCTGAAGACGAGAATGGATTTAAGGTACCTCCGTCATAACCTTCGAAGGTTTCAAAGGGGAAAATTTCTTTTTCAGAAAGCTTCACAGACTGGGATTCCATAGAAGGATCTGGAAAAAAAGAATGAGCTTCAGATGTAAGCACAGTATCCTTATTGAAAGCGCCTTTAAGGGAATTCACAACTTTATCCCTCGTCTTATTNNGATTTGTCGGAGATAAAAGCCAAAATATCGGAATCTTCATATTTCAATAATATTACCCCATCGAGTATCATTATAATTTAAATCAGGATTCATATTTCCAAAGAATTTATCGATCTCTTGCCGCTCCACTTTTCTAATTTTTGAGAGATTATCTACTTTTGTAAGGGTAAGAGGAAAGCCATGTAGAGAAAGATCAAATAGCACTTTTTTGGTAATTTGCATGCGCAAGAAGTTGTCCTTAATAAGCCCATAAGGAGTTTCTATTTTGAAGACCACATCCTTAGAGGGAACATAAAGCATGAAAAAACAAAGGGCATAATCCTCAGGTGGAAAACTGTGCCTGAGTTTTTGTTGAAGCGTATCACCGGCTGCAAGGGGTGAAGTTCCATTAAGCAGCCTCTCATAAAATCTATTGGGCTGTAAAAACCAGTTAGTATAAGTAATGTAAGTATTCCTGGAACCATTATATAGGTCATTTTTTCCATTATTTTTATAATTTCTTCCACCATGCCCCTTTCCACATTTACTATCAATTTTTTCAGGGGAGAGAATATTTCGGAAAAATTGGGAGTCAAGCGTCCATGGCAATTCAATAGCTTCCCTTTTCTTCCGGATACTGTCCATAATTTGCTTGTCAATAGGATTTTT
>PMJC01000298.1 GCA_003157235.1 Methanosarcina sp. | reverse complement strand
AGTAATGAAAAAAGTAATAAAAAAACATCCCCTGGGTATAAGGGATATATTCAGGAACAAGAGCATCGAGGATGTATTTCTAAAGTTGACTGATCTGCAGTGGGTAGGTGATGGAATCCATGCCATCGATTAATAATGAGGGATGGAGTAAAACATTTTTCCTGTGAGATATCTGCTGCGTGGGCAATCGCCAAAAAGGATCTGCGGATCTACTACCTCAAGCCAAATATCATCGTTTCCGGCATCTTCTTCCCGCTTTTTATGTTCCTAGCCTTTGCCATTGAAAAGAACACCGCTCCAGGTACCCTAATTCCAGGACTTCTCTCGATCCCCCTTCTTTTTTCGGTTTCACAAATAGAGCCAGTCTCAATACCTCTGGAAAGGCGGGTAAAAACTTTTGGATGTTTGCTCTCGGCACCTATTTAACTTTATTCGCTGGTATTGGGTGAGAGCCTGAGCGGATTTCTCTATAGTCTCAGCATCGTGTATATTCCTCTTGCCATCGGTATTATTATCTTTCGTACACCTATTATATATGCGCCTGTTCTTGTGATCTCCATGATCCTCATAGCATTTTGTTTTGCTACGCTTGGGACACTATTTGCTGCGTACCCCACCGAAACTGCAGATGAGGTTATGTCTATGCTTAATACCGTGAGGCTACCGCTTATCTTCATCTCGGGTGTTTTTGTTCCTATATCTGTTATGCCTAAGATAGGTCAGAAGATAGCACTTATATCACCACCTACTTATGGAAATGATATGATCAAATATGCGTATACTGGTAAATCGCTTTTTCCACCGCTGTTGGATGTTGTAATGCTGGTGATCTTCATCCTAATTTTCCAGATTACCGCAAGTTATCTTTACAAAAAGTTTAACGAATGAACAATCACAACAGCATCATCTAGTGCACATGATGGCCGTGGCGGCCATGGCGGCTGGGGATGCTGTGGATGTGGTTATCCCTATGGCTACCTTTACTACTTTTATGCATTTTCATATATGTGTTAGTTATATAATCAATACTATATAATAAATCAAATATGTTATGTAGGACTCCGTTTTATATCTCCTTTTTTTCTTCGCAGGAATCCTGTTTTAATTTTCCCCGCGAATTTCTGTATTTGACCCTATTTTTCTCTTACCAGTTCATTATTCTTTGATTTCAATCTGGCTTCTGCTGTCCTTAAAATATTTTATTGATTTTTAATATCACCAATATATAGCATTGATTTTATTAAAATATGTGCTTTTTCCTTTAAATCAGTGTAAAAATGCGATCAAATTTTAGCTGAAACTACAAAAATACGCAGGTTTTACCACAAAAAAAACTGTGTATTCATGAGAGTTAGATCAATTGTATAGTCATAAAAAGGATTCATTCGGGATCTTCAAAAAGAGCAGGGTATTTCTCTTCTAATAGCATTTTTAACGCGTTATCTAATTTTGCCTTATAAAGTATTCTCACTTTAGAAAGCTGGTTAATTGATAAATTGAGAGCTCCTATAAGATTGGCTTCTTCAAGGTTAGATCCTTAAGGTTAGATCCTTTAAGGTTAACTTCTCTAAGGTTAGCTTCTTCAAGAAGACCAAAAATACATATAACATGTTATATGTCAAAGGGGATGGTAAGCCTGTAAGAAAAAACGAATAACTTGGCAGTCTATGCATCCATCATGGAGTTATAGAAAATGAAAGAGAATTCACAAATTGTAATTACAATTCGCCGCCAGCTAGGAAGTGGGAGAGCATATATAGGGCAACAACTGGCAAAAAAATTGGATATTTCTTATTTGGATCGCGAAATTATTAGACTGGCTGCTAAAAAGCTTTCAGTATTAAGAAGATGAGTTGGAACCACATGATGAAAGAATACTGTCTTTTTGAGAATCCTTTTTTCAATTAAAAGGATATATTAGCCCCGATGTATATATAGCACCACATATTTTTGTTCCAACAGACAGGGAGCTTTTTGAAGCCGAAGCAGAAATAATAAAACGCATTGCTAAAGATCGTTCCGCGGTAATTATAGGAAGATGTGGCTCTTATATCTTGCGTGACTGCCCGAATCATACCAGCATATTTTTACATGCGGATATTGAGTTCCGTAAAGGACGTATTGAAAAGTTATATAATATTTTGCAGGTAGCTTCCAGTAAAAGGATTGCTGAAAGTGATAGTGAATGATCTCTCACTATAAGCTTACTGGAAAGGAATGGACTGATGCAAGGCAATATGACCTTTCAATAGATACAAGTAAAACAGGAGTAGATAATAGTGTACAGCTTATTTTACAATACCTTGAATTAGTTTAATAGATATACCAATTCTGTTTTTAGTGTCTAAAAAAAAAGAGACTTTTTATCATTTATTGGTCTTCTTTTTTTTGGTAGTGTACTAAAAGAACAACATATTGGACTAAAAAATATGTTTAAATGAACCCAGTGGGAAGAAAAAAAGCAAAGAAGTACAAAGAGAAGAAACGATAAAAATTTCAGACAAATTTTGCAAGAACTGCCTTGATATCTTCTAAAACCTCATCAATATCCTTATTACCGTCGAGAGTTACCAAGATACCTTTTTTCAAATAGTAATCTATAAGAGGCTGAGTTTGCATTTTATAAACGTTCAAGCGATTTTGGACTGACTCTTCTTTGTCGTCGGACCTCTGGTAAACTTCATCTCCGCAGATATCACAGATACCTTCTTTTTTCGGTTGGTTAAAAATCCTGTGATAACTTGCTCCACAGTTTCTACAAATCAGCCTACCGCTTA
>PMJC01000427.1 GCA_003157235.1 Methanosarcina sp. | reverse complement strand
TCTAATGTGAAGACACTGGCTCTTATCTATAGTTTCCAGGATGTTGATTATCTTAGAATTATCTATGGTTTGCTCCCTGAGCTCAAAAATTCAGACAGGGGGCGCTTGAAAAACAAAAATTTCCCATGCCTGAAGAGTTTGATTTACATAGGTCAGGAAAAACATAGGGGCATGTACAATAGCAGCGAGCTTATACTTCTTGGCAGTCATTATCCCAATGATGAACTTCGGAAAATACTAGCATGTTTGAACGGCTATAACGTTATCAATATGCAATACACTTCATGAACTACTGGTTTCCCGAAAGGGGTTATGCTGACCAGCAAAAATATCCTTAACAATGGCCTTTCCATAGGCGACCGTCAGAAGTTCACCCAAAAAGATCGAGTTTGTCTACCTGTGCCTTTTTTTCACTGCTTTGGAATTGTACTTGGGGTTATGGCAGTCTTAACCCACAGAGCAACGCTTGTGATGCTTGAAGTTTTCGATCCACTTTCTAGTGGCTAGATGCAGTCCAAAAAGAAAGGTGTACAGCCCTCTACAACGTACCTACGATGTTTATTGCTGAGTACAACCACCCAATGTTTGATATGTTCGACCTGTCTTTCCTCAGAACCGGGATCATGGCTGGCTCAATATGTCCTGTGGAAGTTATGAAAAAAGTCATGACAGGGGGGATATGAACTGCTATCAGATTACTAGTGTCTACGGGCTTACAGAAGCTTCACCTGGTATGACCCAGACTGCTGTGTGACGATCCTGTTGAATTTAGAGCTGAAACCGTAGATAAGTCTTTCCCTGGAATAGAGGTCAAAGTTATTGACCCGAGTATCAATAAACCAGTGCCCACATATACAGTTGGGGAAATTTGTTGCCGTGGGTACAATGTAATGAAAGAGTACTATAAGATGCCTGAAGAAACTAAAAAAGTGATCGATGAAGATGGCTGGCTTCATAGTGGAGACCTCGGAACCTGCGATGAAAAAGGTTACTACAGGATCACCGGCCGAATGAAAGATATAATTATTAGAGGAGGTGAAAACATTTATCCCCGAGAGATTGAGGAATTCTTGTATGAAATTCCAGGAGTTAAAGATTCACAGGTGGTAGGCATCCCTGACAAGAAATATGGAGAAATCGTGGGAGCCTTGGTAATTCTCAAAAAAGGTGTAGAACTAACAGAAGATGACATCAGAGATTATACTTCTAGCCGAATCTCTCGCTATAAAGTCCCAAAACACGTTTTTTTGTAGATAATTATCCCCTTACAGAAAGTGGTAAAATCCAGAAATATAAGCTTAGGGAATTAGCGGTAAAACTCCTTGAAAAAATGAAAGAGACGGCAGTTAATTCATTCTATCAACATAATATCGATATCCTTTTTCCATTAAATTCTCAACGGATTCATTTTCTTGCCCAGCTCCAAAAAAAGAATAAATTTCTTCAAATAGCTGGTACAAGCAAATGAAAGTACTTTTCACCTTAATCTTCTATGACAATTTATTTAATAATTAACTGGAGCAAATAGATTGTCCCATACTTAGTTCTCAAAAATCTTTCTAAAATTATCCTGAATTGCCAACGAGAGCTTGAATGTGACATTGATAAATCACGATTTGCATTTTCATTATAGTTACAGTTGAAATCCTCTAATTAAAGCTACCATTTTCATTCTAGCAATTAGCTGCACTTACTGTAGCTGTGACGGTTGCTATAAAAAAGACTACAAATAATAGACTCAATGTCTTTTTTGTTCTGTCAAATATTTGTTTTTCCATTTGAAGACCAAATATAAATTTGCATACAGTTAAATATTAGCAGAAATGGTTAGACTGCTAAAGAATACAATCTTACGATTGTTGATATTTTGATTCGCTTCCCAATGGTAAATGAACTATGTAAATATGATCATCAAATTGTGAAATATAGCTAGAGTTTTTAACGGTAAACATATTTAAAATTTAGAAGCTAGATTATATCCCTAAATAAATATTATTAGGGAATAATATTTATTTAATATTAAAGAATATAATTTATAGAGAAATATGTGTACTAATCTGTATTTAATAGCCTATATACAAAATATAAGGTAAGATAAACTTATCATCTGTCTAGACCAAGAAATCATACCAATTCCCTTCAATCCTTAGATGATGATTTCAACTCCACCTATACGAACAAAATGTATTTTTCTCAGAATAAAATTCATCTATATCTTTTCATCGACAATCAGGTAACTCTCGTTAAGAGTTGCGAATTTCCTTGCTTCAGCCCATAAAGGTTGTGCATCTGAGTATTTATTTAAGGAGGCAAGCAAAACAATCATGTTATGAACATTGATTATAGGAGCATAACAACGAACAACTTAGATGAATCAAAAAAAATATAGATACAGAATGATAAAATTAATGTAAACCAAAGTCAATAAATTTTGGCAAATTATAAACATGAATTTAACTATTTATATTATTTTGTTAAAGATAATTGTATTTCAATTGGATTGAAGCTTGCAAAATTCAAATGCGGAAATTCTGGTGAAAATGAAAACAAAATAATTCCCTCTAATTGGCAAACTGCTAAATAGAAATAGAGCACAGGGATATTCTAAAAAGGATGAAAAAAGGAGTAAACATGTGCGGAATAGCAGGAGCAACCGGAACTCCTGATGCGAACATTAAAGTGAAAAAAATGCTTGTAGCTCTGGAACATAGGGGACCTGATGCCTGCGGAACTTATCAGGCAAAAAATCTGAGCATCGGAAATACTTTGCTTAAAATTACAGGAGATATGTCCCAGCCTTTGGCAGGAAAAGGCGCTCTCGCAGTAAATGGAGAAATATTCAATTTCAGGGAACTTGTATCTGAATCCGGGATAATAACAGATTCTGATACTGAAGCACTTTTTTCCCTGATAGAAACCCGAATTAATAAAGGATGTATACCGATAAACGCTGTCTTTTCGGTACTTTCCTCAGTAAATGGAGACTATGCTCTAGCATATGCCTGTGATAACGAACTTGTGTTGGCCAGAGACCCTGTAGGTGTCAAACCTCTTTTTTATTCCGCCAAAAAAAGAAAAGGAAAACGAAAAATAATTTTTGCATCCGAAAAAAAGGCCCTTTTTACTACAGGAAAAGATATTAAACCTTTACCCCCCGGCAGTATCCTGAGTTTTAATATGAAGAATGGAAGTTTTGAAGAACGATCCCTCGAAATAAAGCCTCCGCAAAAAAGGATCTCTGGTGAATTTGAAGCTATTTTTCATCTGAAGGCTGTCATTGAAAAGGCCTTGGAACTTCGACTTACATCAATTTCAGGAATTGCATTTTCCGGCGGTATTGACAGCACATTTTTAGCAGTCCTTGCAAAGAGAATTAATCCGGNNTGAGAATACATCTCTTGTCTGTCAAAGAAATCGAAAGCTTAGTTCCGCAGATTATTCGTGCAACTGAATCCGTTGACCCTATGAAAATTGCAATCGGAATTCCTTTATACGTTGTTGCGAAAATTGCGAGAGAAAATGGAAAAAGGGTCATCCTTACAGGGCAAGGTGCAGATGAGCTTTTCGGCGGGTACAGGAGGCATGAGGTTTTCCTTGAACAGGGACCTGAAGTACTTGATAGAGAAATTTATTCGGATATTAAAAAAATTTCAGTGGTCAATCTTGAAAGGGATGATATGATTACTATGGCTAACTCTATAGAACTCAGAGTACCTTTTCTAGATAAGGATGTAATTAAAACAGGCCTAGCTATCATCCCAGAGTTAAAAGTGCTGAANNCCACCGGAACTTCTCTGGAAAGAAAAAAAAGCAATTCAGTATGGAACAGGAGTTCAAAAAATACTCAATAAGCTTGCCAGAGACGCGGGTTTTTCACAAAGAGATGAAAAACATATTGAAAAGTATCTCAGGAGGATTGCTTTAGAAAAGGGATTCGAGTTCATAAATTACTGAGAGTAGATGACCAAGAATCAGATCGAAAAAATCAAAATTAAATTAGAAAAATAACTCATAAAAATTGATTATTATTTTTTTAATTCTTTTTAAAGCTAATTTATGGCCTATAATATGAAATAGAGAATCCAGTATACAATCAAAGTAATATTAGATAACTAAGATAAATATTTATAGTAAGTATAACGTACTTATATTAAAGCAAAAACGAAAAAACTTTACAGTGGGGGAAAAACATGAAAATTAGAGTAGTTAGTTCCAGAGAAGAAATATTTATACTTAACCCTAATGAACGTATTGTTCACATGGCTTTTAGGCCTTCAAATAAGGACATATTTGGATTGATCGAAACCTGTCCAAAAGTTGAGGTAATTCAATTACCTAAATCTTACATGTGCACAGTCTCAAAGTCTATTTTGATGTTTCTTGGGATGCAGAGAATAAGACTTATCGAAGGTGATGTATGGGGTCACAGGAAAGACATTAATGAATATTACAGCATACCCTCCTCAGTAGTTGAAAAAATAAGGATGATGAAACATGAAGGTAAATCTACTGAGGATATTGAAGCAAAGATATCGAGGGAGAGAAAGCTGAGCCCTGAGATGGTTGCATATATATTGACGAAGGAAACTGCTGCCTGAATTCGCAAAGGACGAAACTTACTTCCAACCATACTATTTAATTTTTTTGAGGATTTGGCAGTATAAATAAAATGTTGAATCCTACAAAAATTAACTTTTGTCCTCGAATCTTTAGTTTGATCTTATCTTTTTTATGAATTGCGTAGTTAAATCGAGGAATGAACGTATGTATTTAATTTACAGTTTATCTACTAGTTAAATAGCTATTGAAAAGACAGTTCAAATCTTTTTCCTGCTAAATTCCCTTATACTTGTACTTATAGTCGTTTTGTGCATGGCAATTGCACCAATAATTCACTTTTTGGGAAATTTTATTGGTGATTTTAACCCAAATTTCACTAATTAAAATAGTTTTTTATTACTAAAACACAAAAGAGTGCCGATTTTTAAAAAAAATCGCAAATCTCAAGAAGTTGATGAGAAGAAAATTTCACATATAAGAAGAAAATTTTAGACAGCATAAAAACATTTAATTTCCAAGTTACAGCAAATTCGAGATATGGGAAAACTCATCATGTATTGTATTAATTGATGATTTTTTTATTGCAGAAGGTCCAGAATCCTCCGTACTTTAGATTGGGGATCACATAAAATATCAACTATTTTTATATCCTTATAACCCTCTCAGTCATGACTCCTTTGTAAAATGGGTTTGTTTTTAGCGTCATTGCAGAGGTTGTGCCGCTTCCCTCTGGCGGGGATGTGAACATTCATTGGAACTGAACAACTTTAGTCATGATTATTATCAGATTATCAATCATCTAGTGTTGATGCCTATGGATTATAGATACATTATGTTCCACAAGAATCGAATTAAAAAAAATCGCTCGTCCATCTTTACCATTATTTGCATATATCCAGGTTACAAAATTCATGATACGAAAGTGGTAGATATAACGCTCACCTATTCCTGGAGTTCCATCCAAGCAACTCTCATCAGAAGCAGTTCAATACTTGAAAGGAGGTGATTCATATAGATTTTTTAAGCTTCATCATTAACTGAAAAAAATGAATTGTGATGGAAGTCTATGATCAAGTGTTAATTTTTTTGATCCGTTAGAAATGCGACAACTGATACAATAAAACACTACATCAGTTGTCTTAGAGGAGACCAGAAAAAGAGTTTGAATCATCTAGATCAAAGAAACGGAGTCAAAACATGAATCGATGATTTCTAAGTTTCGACAAACTGAGAGAGAAACTCTAAGCATATCCCACCATTTAGGGTAGAATGGACACAAGTAATTTGATTTATCGGCCATGTCCATGAGGCATTGAAAATTGTAGATGTAAGAATCTCATTACATCCTCCAAAAAATTTGAATTATGCTCATTTTTCATGTTTGATAAATGAAAAATGTAACCGATTTTTAGGGAATATTTTCTACTATTTCATCTTTTCTCCTGTCCATACCTCTTGGCAATTTAATTTTTCTGAGTTTTAATTTTTTTAGGAAATATTTTTCTTTNNGTAAGAAGAGGCAAAATATAGATAAATAAACGAGACATGATAAGAAGTGAGTAATAATATGTTTGACAGAAAATTAATATTGAATTAAATATAATTATCCTCTAAATAAGTATATTCGTGATTGCTTCGAATTATTTAAAATACGCAATTCTAAACCATTCAAAAAGAAAAAACACAATCTAGCCAATAATCGACGAAAATGAGCTTAAAAAACTTACCATAATAATAAGAATAACTATGGTTGTTATGATGTTGTTTCATCAATTTTAAATAGTTGCAATAAAATTGAATAATTTATATGTGAGATGATCCCATGAAAACATATCTTCTGGTCTGGTTCAGCAGTGAAGGGGCTCGTCCGTCAGAGATCAACCAAAGACTTATGTCTCTGGGTTTCGAACCAATGCAAGGTACCTATGACTTTGTATATAACTGGAATAGCAACTTTAGTATCGACAAAGTTCTCGAGTTCGGGGACAAAGTATACCTTAGCCTTCAGGGCACAGGTGTCATGTTCAAACTTGAGACATTGTGAAATGATAAAAATCACACAAAATGGAGTTCCGGATGCATCAATTAGCTATGTCTTTGTTGGGATCTCGACAAAAAATGATTTCATTTTATGGGATTTCAATTACTGAGTGTAATACTGAGATAATCTTTTAATCAGCATCCTTAATTGTAAATACCCAGTTAATTTCCTTTTAATGGTCATCCTTTCTCTTCGTTAACGCAACCATTTCAAGGTGAGTTTCTTTATATAACTGATCCGTATTCCATTACATTAATACCATTACATTGATTTATACTTAGCATCATTGATTGTGTATGTTTAGGGGTTTAAAGAAACTCTATTTTATCCAAAATCTGTATTCTTCATCTTCACCTGATGTTTCGTAGAATAATTTCCCTTGTGGATGTTGAGAGGATTTCGATATACCCATTTTTTAGATGGTCTCTTATAAAGCCTATATTTGATATATGTTGAAATCTAATGTTTATTAAAATTCTTACGATTATCATAACCAATAGTATGATTTCTACTTTAGATGTTTTCCCATACCCAGAATCTTCATTAATTGTGAAAAATCTGAAATGGGTCTTTTTTGGTAATCTGAGTCATCTTTTTCCCAGTTTGGGTCCTACTTTATGGATATATTTGCTTTTCTATTTATGATATATTCATAATCTTATTTTTCTGAGTTTACAGGCTTCATGGGAATGATCGTTCTCTTATCCTGAAGAAGTTACATTGGTACCTCTTCAAGGCAGAGCAAGAAATTTTTTGGTTTTAATTTTTTTCATATGGCCAATAATGCTGTATATCCTGTTTTGCGTTTAGGATAGTTATTCTGATTCACCATACACATCTCAACATAATTTGTTTTTGTTTTTTTAGAATAAGCCTGGTGATCTCCTTGTTTATTGTTTCAAATTCTTCTTTTTCCCTCATTTATCCAGTAAACAATTTAAGCTGTAATCTCTTGTTTTTATCAGAATAACAGGTGATTTCTAATGCTATGATTTCTACAAAATGTTTCCAGTGTCTTTTTTCATTTGACAACGTACTACTTTATTTATTAATAGTACTTTTGAGACCTTCTTCAACGTATTTCTTCATTATTGTTAAAACAGTATTCCTGCAAAAAGCGAATGTTTTCTAATCTGTACCTCTTTGTACCTCTTTGTTATGATTTGTCAGTAGCAGGATATAGAATCTAATTATTAATCTTGTTCTTTCAGACCCTTCTCTAACAAAGTTCATTAGAAAATTTAGATCAACAGTTTCAAATTTAATTTCTAACATGAAGATGTAGAAAAATCCAGAGTTTATCCAAATGATCAATAATTAAATTGTTGTGATATGAGTGTACATGCGTAATTGAAGTATTAAACAATAGTCAAATAAGATTAATCCTGAATTACTTAATGAAATTTGATAGAGAAAGAAATACAACTTTTGCTCTCAGTTTAATAGATGCATAAACTGAAAATAGACTCAAAAGAATCTTAAAATAGTTTAGAGGATCCTGTATAATCCCTTCTTCATAACTCTACATACAAATTCTAGAGACGATTAAAGAAAAAAAACTAAGATGGATTGATGAATTTTGTTCTTACGAACTACTGAAATGTCATAACCGAATAAGAATAATCATTCTTAAGTACAGCAAATAGAAACTATGCAGTGGATGTCTATAAATCCTTATATTTTGGTGTTTACCGAAATCCTCTATAATAAAATTGATCGAATATTTATATTACAAAGCTGTTATTAATTCTTAATTTCGATTCTAATTCCTGTGCAGGGTTTTATCACCATTTTAAATTTTCTAAGTCT
>PMJC01000171.1 GCA_003157235.1 Methanosarcina sp. | reverse complement strand
CTTCTAGCCCACGGAATAGGAAAGGAAGATGAAGTGATTACAAGTCCCTTCAGCTTTATTGCCACTGCGAACAGTATCCTTTACACAGGGGCAAAACCTGTTTTTGTAGACATCGAACTAGATACATTTAACATAGATCCCGAGAGAGTCAAGGAAAAAATCACTTCAAAAACAAGGGCCATTATGCCAGTCCACCTTTACGGACACCCTGCAGAAATGAAATCCGTAATGGAAATTGCCGAAGATAATAAGCTTTTTGTAATCGAGGATGCCTGCCAATCCCATGGCGCAGAATGCCTTGGAAAAAGAGTGGGAAGCTTTGGGACAGGAGCGTTCAGCTTTTACCCGACAAAGAATATGACAACCGGCGAAGGAGGGATGCTCACCACAGACAAAAAAGAAATTGCAGAGAAAGCAAAAATGATCAGAGCGCACGGCTCAAAAGTTCGCTACCTGCATGAAATGCTAGGTTTCAATCTTCGCATGACTGATATTGCAGCTGCAATTGGTATTGTGCAGCTTGGAAGACTGGACAAATTTACAAAAGACAGACAGATAAACGCAGGAATTCTATCAAACGGCCTCAAAGAAATATCTGGGCTTGTAACTCCAGTCACAAAAGAAGGCTGCAGTCACGTTTTCCATCAGTACACTATAAGGGCTAAAAATAGGGATCAATTCGCAGCTTTCCTGAAAAAGAAAGAAATAGATACAGGAATCCATTATCCTATACCCATTCACAAACAGCCCTTCTACAGGGATCTTGGATATAAAGACTCTCTGCCTGTTTCAGAGAAAACGGTTGAGGAGGTCCTCTCCCTTCCTGTACACCCTGGATTATCCAGAGACAACTTGCAGAAGATAGTCGAAGCATCCCAAGAATTTTATGCAAACGATTGAGTAGTTTTCCAGCCACTGCAGTTTCAGAAACAGGAAGTGATAATTTTGATCAGAGTAGGAGTAATAGGCACGGGTGCCATGGGACAGAATCACTTAAGGATTTACAGTGAAATGGAGGAGGTAGAACTTGCTGGGATATCGGATATAGACCAAAAGCGCGTCGAATTTATGGCGACACAATTCAAGACAAAGGCCTTTACAAATTACAAGAAAATGTTTCTTGAAGGACTTGATGCTGTAAGTGTAGTTGTGCCAACAAAACTACACAAGCAAGTAGCACTCGATGCCCTTGATGCAGGAATGCAGGTCCTTGTGGAAAAACCGATTGCAGATACAATTGAAAATGCTGAGATGATAATCGAAGCCGCAAAAAAAGCAGGAAAAGTCCTTATGATAGGACATATTGAGCGTTTTAACCCCGCAGTCATAAGGCTTAAAGAAATCATAAACTCAGGAATCTTGGGTAAGATAGTTTCAATCTCAACAAAAAGAGTCGGGCCCTATAACCCGAGGATAAGAGATGTGGGAGTAATTTTGGATCTAGGAGTCCATGATATAGACATCATCTCGTACCTTTACGGCAAAAAAATAAATAGTGTTTATGCTATTGCAGGTGCAAACATCCACTCATTTGAAGACCATGCCTCAATTATCCTCCGTATGGATCATAACTTTGCAGGGGTTGTGGAAACAAACTGGCTGACCCCACATAAAGTAAGACAGCTCACAGCAATAGGAGTGAAGGGAGTTGCATATCTGGACTATATCAATCAAACAGTACAACTTCATGATAACGAATGGATAAGAAAAGCTAAGGTGGAACACAGCGAACCCCTAAAAAATGAACTCAAGTATTTCATAGACTGCGCTGCGACAGGCAAAAAACCTAATCCCTGTGGAGAAGACGGAAAACACGCTCTTGAAGTGGCAATGGCAGCTATAAGATCCTATCAAGAAGAAAGATTAATTGAAGTAGGAAAATAATCGTAAAAGACCCTGAGAAAGCAAAATCTCAAAACCTCTGGAAACAGATAATATCTGAAAAACAATTTAGGAAATGATAATTATGAATAAATTAGAACTACTTCTAAAGGAACGGGGCCAGATAAAAAAAATAGGAGTTATAGGGATGGGCTATGTAGGCATACCCTCAGCAATTCTTTTTGCAGATGCCCCATGTTTTAATAAAGTTCTCGGTTTTCAGCGCAACTCAAAAAGTTCAGGTTATAAAATCGATATGCTCAACCGAGGAGAATGTCCTCTTAAAGGAGAGGAACCAAACCTTGAAGATCTTCTTGCCAGAGTAATAAAAGCCGGCAAGCTAGAATGCACTCACGATTTCTCAGAAATCTCCGGACTTGATGCAGTCACCCTTGCAATTCAGACACCTTTTGCAAATCCTAAAGACCTAGAACCCGATTTTTCCGCACTTATTGATGGCATTAGAAATGTAGGAAAATATCTGAGGCCAGGTCTACTTGTAGTACTCGAGTCCACAATCACCCCTGGTACAACTGAAGGTATAGCAAAACAGATTCTTGAAGACGAATCCGATCTAAAAGCAGGAGAAGACTTTGCCCTTGCCCATGCTCCTGAAAGGGTAATGGTAGGGAGACTTTTAAAAAATATCCGGGAACATGACAGAATAGTTGGCGGCATCAATGAAACTAGTACCAGAAGAGCAGTTGAGTTGTATTCTCCGGTGCTGACTACAGGAAAAGTAATTCCGATGAGTGCAACTGCAGCTGAGGTCACAAAAACTGCAGAGAATACTTTCCGCGACCTTCAGATTGCAGCAATCAACCAGCTTGCTCTTTATTGTGAAGCTATGAGTATAAATGTGTATGACGTCAGGGAAGGTGTGGACAGCTTAAAAGGAGAAGGTATCACAAGAGCTGTCCTTTGGCCTGGTGCAGGTGTTGGAGGCCACTGCCTTACCAAGGACACTTACCACCTAGAAAGAGGAGTTAAGATGGGAAATTCGCATCTGGATTACCCTGAATATACAGATTCAATCTACATACTTGCAAGAAAAATCAATGATTTCATGCCCACGCACATGTACAACCTTACTACTGCAGCCCTTGAAAAAATTGGGAAGAGAATGAAAGGTTCAAAGATTGCTATACTCGGTTGGGCCTTTACCCGAGATTCAGACGACACCAGAAACACTCCTTCAGAACCTTACAGGAATCTTTGCCTGAAAGCAGAAGCCAAAGTAATGGTTCATGACCCATATGTTATTAATTATCCTGGAATCGAGATTTCAGATGACCTCAAAAAAGTTGTTATGGACGCAGATGTTGTTGTGTTCCTTGCAGAGCACAGCGAATATTTTAATTTAAAGGCCGATTGGATAAAGAAAGTTACTGGCAAAGAGAATACGATTGTCGTTGATGGTAGAAATGTAATTGAACCGGATGATTTTATTAGCAAGGGATTTGTGTATAAGGGGATTGGAAGAGGTGATAAGAACGAACATGTGGTAGTATGAGCATAAAATATTTTTCTTTGAGATCTTAGTTCGGCTTTTCATATTCTGGAAGAGGGGAAAACCATGATTGAAATACTAAAAACAAAAGAAGAACTTTGGGATCTTTTTACCAAAAAAGAAGAATATAATTTGATTTTTTCTGATAAGTATGATAGGTTTCCATACTATTTAAGTAATCATAGAGATGTTTTTGATCCCATAGTATCCAGATTTCTGATAGAAAATGGTTTGTGCCCTGAGTATCCAGACGGGAAAAAATTTGCGGTCTGTCTGACTCATGATATTGATGTAGTATATCCAGAAAGACTGTACCAGATAGTTGGAACAGCTAAAGCATTTTCTAAGAAGAAATTAATGGATGCTATGAAAACACCTTTTTCCAGAATCAACAAGAAGTGGAACCCTTATTGGAACTTTAGAGAAATAATGAAGTTGGAAGCAAAATACAATGCAAAATCCACCTTCTTTTTTCTGGCCTTACATCCTGGAGAGAAGGACTTCAATTACAAAATTGAGGACCTTGAAACCGAATTGTCTTTTATATCTGACAATGGGTATGAAGTCGGCCTTCATGGAGGACATGAATCCTACAAGAATTTAAAAGATACAATGGGAAAAAAACATATTCTTGAAAAGGTCCTTGGGAAACAGGTTGTAGGGTACAGAAATCATTATTTAAAGTTTAAAGTTCCTGATACATGGGAATTGTTGAGCAAAGCAGGCTTCAAGTATGATACAACATTTGGGTACCCTGACTGTGCAGGCTTCAGGAATGGAGTATGCCACCCATTCAGGCCATTTAATCGAAATACAGAAGAACAAATAGACATCCTCGAAATACCTCTTATAATTATGGATCGAACTTTGCTACGAGATTATATGCGCCTTGATATCAAAAAGGCATGTGAACTCATAAAAAGACTTGTCGATAAAGTAGAGCAGTATAATGGTGTGGTTACAGTCCTCTGGCACAACAATACATTAATTGGGGAAGAGAATCTTAAGCATTATGAGAAATTCCTCAAATACGTTTCCAGCAAAAAAGCATGGATTACAAGTGGAGAGGAAATCTGTAACTGGTGGTCTACTAATGTTGAAAAAAAGTAATTAAGGCTCCAGGAATCCTTAGGATGTTCTTTTTCTGCTATTTTCATTTTAAATCATAACTTTTGATTTTGCTCCAAAGTACCTCCGTTTCTGTAAATCACTTTATTTTTTTCAGATAAATCTACATACGAATCATGAAGTGATCAGTTGTTGTTTTGAATGTTCTGATAAGCTCATAATCCCTGTCTATTATGCTATGAAGTTTATATATAAAGTATGACATACTATAATTTTTCCTAAATTTATCCTCTGCTTTTCCCTGTTTTTACTTCATTTTCTCGAGCTCTATCCCTTTTGTATGTCAAAGATCTGAATGAATAAAAGTATCATTCTGAATCATCACCTGTTTTATTTTCAAAAAGCAATCAAGCTAGCTTTGCAACTGTCACCACATTTGTTCTTCTTTTCAGTTATCAACAATTCTTTTCCTGAATAACCAGACTGTGGCACTATCTAAAATTTGCTCAGGAAAACCAGGACATTTCTGAAAGAAATTTGATTTAATATATTGTTTCTCAAATTCAAAGTCTGAAAAATCATGCCATTACTATAAAAAAAGCATTTTAAACATAATGATTATTTAAGCTTCAGGTCTGGCTAAGGGAGCTCTTTTGTTAAAGTATATGAACTCAAAAATGATACGAAAAGATTTCCAATCAATTAAGGAATCAATTTCATCAAGTTTATTTCCAACTTACTGAAGAAGCTTGCATTCTTTTTTCAGAGCAAGATCATTAAAATTGTTCATTATTATAAATTATTTTTAAGAAATTACAACCTTCCAATACTTAAATACTTAGGAGTTTATCGAAATTCTCTAAGGATTCAAGTTTCAGCAAATTTGTCTCCAATTGAATGAAAACGTTTTTATTCATCTTTAAGAGCAAAATCATTAAGAGTTTTCATGAGTAAAAATTAATGTTGAGAGACTTAACCTCCAAATAGTCGAATGCATAGAAATTTATTGAAATTCTCTATAGAGGATTTTAATAAATTTCAATTTTGGGCTGGTTATATATAAAGAATGTTTCAGCAATTTTTAAAATAGGAAGTTTCGCAAAATTATTTATATTTTTCATAGAGTACTTAAGGTACGGGAAGTTACGAAGATACTTTAAGATTCATATCTTATTCTCCTTCTATGATGGTACTTTCCTTAATTCTCAGATCGGTTTGAACATCTAGATTTATTAGATATATCGCTACATTGTGTGTAGCATTTTTTGTACATAATGTTATCATGGGGAAATCTGCTAGATATGTACTCTTCCCACTATGTTTATATTGGATATGGTTGTAGCAGGCTGTCTTACCAAGCTTTGCTTACCAATTGCAATATCTCCTTCTGTTAGATAAATGAGTATATTTTAAAATTCTCTAATTATATAGACAGTAGCTCTCTTAACCTAAATATTTATATAGCAGAAATTCCTTTAATTCATCTACACGGATGCAGAGCATCATACTAAAAATATATAAAAAAATGCCAAGATGGCGGAGTGGCTACGCAATCGCCTGCAGAGCGATTTTATTCCGGTTCGAATCCGGATCTTGGCTTTTCCGCTAGAGGATTAATTAATCTAATTTTGAATAAATTGATGAATCAAATTTAAATATATATTAATAATGCTTTCAATAAATCTACAAAATGGCTAGGTAATCGAGTAGTTGCATAGCTCTAGAGCGATTGAATTTCTTTTTAAATTAGTACGTTGGCTTGCTTAATCTTTTCCCCATAACTTTTTAATTCACTTGCTTTTTTCAGATTATCTTTTTTCTCAGTCCACTTGAACACAGAGAATGATCTACGTGCTCTGATATACATTTTGGAATAGTTTAGCCTTTGTGATATAATCCAGACCTCAGCTATTTTTATACTGCAAATATTAATTATCAAGCATGGATATCGATGAAGTCATGCGAAGACTCGCCAAACTCTTCTATTAATAATATATCAATGGTTTTGATGATCCCTTTTTAGTACTTATTTCAATAATAATATCCCAAAGGACCTTAAATGATGTAACCTATTCTCAAACATGGAAACTTTTCAGAAATTATCAACGTCAGAGGATATTGTGTAAGGAGATGTTGGCGAGATTGAAATTTTTATATATAATTTTGACCTTTACATAGTAAAAGTAGGGTGAATAAAGAGAACTTTCAGAATTCTTTTGAAGAAATACAACCGTAAGGTTCCTGAGATATTAAATCTACGCTTAAACTTCAGAGAATCAGTCAGGATGTGGTTAAATATGTGTGCTTATCCATATTTTTTTCCTTAGAGATGCCTTTTGTAGTAGCAGTTCATGCTCAATGGATTGCCAACAGGCTCGGTCTGGTAGAAACAAAGGTTCCTTAGAAAACTGAAACTGAATAAAAGAGATATCCCACAAAAATACTTGGGAAATAAAAATCTCTTGCTTGTAAAATTCGGGTAAAATATCTGCCGGCCCATTATTCCCAGGTTCTGAGCCTGCTTCCAGAATGACAGATATACTAAAATTCTTGTTTGAGGAGAAATTTCTGGTAATCTCGGTAATTTCGGAATCGAAGTCTAAAGCTTATTATATATGGATCAAAAATATTTCATAAAGGAATTAAGGGAGCCCATCAAGGCACAATATTTCCGAATCTTGTCAGTTCCTAACCTATTTCTACAAATCAAAGTAAATTTAAAAAAGTTATTAAAAATAATGGA
>PMJC01000175.1 GCA_003157235.1 Methanosarcina sp. | reverse complement strand
AACTCTCGGAGTATATCAACGATTTTTTTAAGAGTATTCATTGTATCTTCTGAAATATCACGTTCATCTTTGACTCCAAAACTCAAAGGATCACTTAGCACATAGAAATTTGGAGTCACTGTTTTTGCAATAGCTGAAACAATATAAGAATTTACGCAAATAACATCAAAGCCATATTTTTGATATTCTGCGATCTTTTTTATATCAAGTAAACTAATAGAGGGTCCATTAGCAAAAACAAAGCATTCTTTTCCTTTTTTTGCATTCTTTAGTTTTTTAGTCTCACGTAATTTTATTCTATTAGGATATATGTACTTAATTAAATAATCCAGTTCAAAAACATGACGTGCAAAAAATTCTTTGATATCAGCTGATAATGTATGTGATTCGTTCGTAGTACAGTCAATAACTATTGCTTTAATTTTTGTAAAAATGCCATCTATAAGGTTTGTCATGGAAAACCACTATTCCACTTTCAAAATCACGTAGGCTTTTGAGAACGTATCAGTTTTCCACTGAATACTTCCATTCAAGCATTATATGCTAATAACAACGAACTGCATGATAGCTTTATTTAATGGTTGATATTCAAAGACCAATTGTCTTNNTGATTCAGAAATGCAATATTGAGCTCGTGATTAACTCTTTTTCGAATCCATTCTTTGTTAAGCAAACATCGATCAATATCATTAGACGAGCATACTTTCATCTTAATTTTTGAAGTTTTTTGGGAAAGATAAAACATAATTTCAACTCTTCACTTTGGAAATGGTTCTATAATCCATTTTCCTAAATAATCATCAAAGATAATATCGGCAACGAAAGACTTGAAATTATATTTTTGTCATTNNGGAGATTATTGGATCGATATTCAATAGTCAATATGAAATATATCTTATTATTATAACGTCTTTTATATAATATAGGAATTTATCGTTTTTAGATTATGAAAATCCTCCTCAAGAGACATTAAATTAATTCTGGGCGTTTCCAACGTAATATAATGTTCAGAATTTGAATTTATGCATCGAGTTAAAAACTCAAAATCGTAATCTCCTTCGCCAATACTCAGATGCCCATCTTTTCCATGCTTTAAGTTTCCGTCCGAGATATGAAAATAGAAAGGATTTAATTTTATAAATTGATGAACATAATTTCTGTAATCAAACTCTAGGCTTATGGCAGCTTTTATTGCGTGGTTAAAATCCAGACAAAATCCGAAGTCCTCTCCCATTAATTGCTTAATTTGCTCTGGAGAATACCCAATCATGTTTTCATCGTTCATTCCAATTTTAGGCATGTTTTCAATTAAAACTCTCCTGTCGTCAATGTAGCTAAGAAAATCTATAGTGTCATCGAGCAATCCAAATCCAGGGTGGAGGATTAGATATATGGCTTTGAGTTGATCAGCCCAATTAATACAGTTTTCTATTAGACCTAAATTAAAATCTCTAATTCTTTTGTCGGCAATGTTTAATCCATATCTTTCCGTAGTTATATGGATTGTGTAAAGGAAATCATAAGACAAGAAAGGCTCTATCCCAGAAGCGGGAATAGGTGTTAACTCAACATAATTAAAAATATTCTCCTTGATCATGTTTTCTGCTTGTGGGAGCACATCTTCGTTGATAGACCACAATTTTAAACCAAACTTCATGATATTCATCCAAAGAATTTTAGAATATTATCCAATCAGATTCCAATTCAAAGGAGTACCCTTACTTACAGTCCTCGCAGCCTTTTTCCCCAGGACATCCTTTATATACCGAGGATGAAGTCCAAAACCGGGTCTAATAGAACTAACATTTTTCTCCGTAAACGTTTCTCCTTTTTTCACATCTTCTACAATAAAGAGAGATCTAGAAAACTCACGGCTCTTCTTCATTTTATCTGTTAGTTCATAACTAACTTCACCGAGAGCTTTTTCGACTCTCCTTACTTCCTCAATCATTGCTTTAAACTCCTGAGGGTCGAGAGAAAATGCAGCATCCGGCCCTCCCAAACTCCTGTCAAGAATGAAGTGTTTTTCTATAATTTTTGCCCCAAGGGCAACAGCAACAACTGGTACGGCTATTCCAAGGGTATGATCTGATAAACCAACAACTGTCTTAAATGTGTCCTTAAGGTTCGGGATTGTGTTTAAGTTTACATCTTCAAGAGGAGAAGGATATGCAGATGTACATTTTAAAAGTGCAATCTGTTCATTTTCCATGCGCTTACAGGCGTTTACGGCTTCTTCAATGTCCGCAAGCTTGGCAATACCTGTAGAGATAATTACTGGTTTCCCTTTTGAGGCAATATATTCTATGAGAGGTATATCAGTAATTTCAAAAGAAGCGACCTTGTAAGCAGGGACGTTCATTTTTTCCAAAAAATCGACGGAAGTTTTATCAAAAGGAGAGGAAAAACATAAGAGTCCCAGATCTTCTGCTATCTTTTTTAATTCTGGCTGCCATTCCCAGGGAGTGTAAGCTTCCTGATAGAGCTTATAAAGTGTATTGCCATCCCAGGGAGTTCCTTGCTTTATCCTAAAGTATTCTTTCTCTGAGTCAATAGTTATTGTGTCTGCTGTATAGGTCTGAAGTTTTACTGCATCAGCTCCGACTTCTTTAATGGCCATTATGGTTTTTACAGCGAGATCAAAACTATGGAGATGATTAGCAGATAATTCTGCAATTATAAATATATGCCTACCGTTTCCAATTGATTTGTTCCCAATTTTGATTTCCATCTCTCATTCCTTATCTATTTAAGATCCCCATAATTATGACGTTAAGCCATTTACCATCTTTAAGTACAAATTCCTTTAGTAGTCCTTCTTCTTTAAAACCTATCTTCATGTAAAAATCTACTGATCTTTCATTTTCCTCTATAACTTCTAGTTTTAATGAATGGAGCTCAACAGTATCGAAGGCCAATTTTTTTAGACAATTGATGAGTAAATGACCCTTATTCTTCAATTCACAAAATGGATTTGAATATAAGCCTAGGTAGCTATTTTTATTTTTAAAGTTTATATTGTTTAAGGAAATAACACCTATAAATTTCTCATCTTTGTAGACAATCCAGTAAAAATTCTTATTGTCTTTCTGTAGATTTTCTATAAAATTCAAATGTTCTTCCTGGTAAATAACCCCATCAGAGTACATCCATTTTCTGACACCCTCGTTGTTTCTGCATTCTCTTACCATTTCTTTCTCTTCTATCGAAGCATTGGTAAAGTTTTTTAATAGTATCCCATTAAAAGTAAAGTTCTCTTTTAGATTCATCGTTGGTAGTCCTTATCTTGAAAAGTTGACGTGCATAAATAAGCATTTGGTTATTTATTCTTTCAATGATTTTCTGTAAAGTTCGTTAGACGAATACCCTTTTACTCATAATGATTTCAACAATCTCAAAATCAAGTAGCTCATCTATATCAATTGTCTCTCTCTCTTCCATGACCAAAAAACCAATACTCCCACCAACTATTTCATCTTTTTCCATTAAAAAATCTCTTTTAGTGATATAGATAGCTCCATTTTCCTTTAACAAAGGTTTCATAAATTGTCGATTTTGAGGATTATTTGGATGAAGTCGCTCATATTTTTCATTATTTTCTATCCAGTAGTGCCCCCGGTCTTCTACGGCACTTAATAAGGAGTCAAAATTTTTCTCTTTGATGAGTCTTATTGCTTCCCCAATCCTTGAATTGGACAACATTGGTGATGTAGCATATAGCAAAACAATTACATCTGGCTTATAGTTTTCTTTTTTCTCTAAGTAATTAATTGCATGCTGCAAAACTGGTAAAGTCCCGATCTCGTCGCCAGCAAGTTCTTCTGGTCTCATGAACGGAACTTCTGCACCAAACTCTTTTGCAACGGCTACGATTTCAGGATCCTCAGTAGACACAATTACTCTATCAATTTCATCCACTTTAAGGGCGGTTTCTATAATATATCCTATTAAGGGCTTCCCATTTAATCTTTTGACATTCTTTCTAGGAATACCCTTTGAACCCCCTCTTGCTGGAATTATGGCAACTGTTTTAATATCACTCACCTTTTAAATGGATTTAAGCAATATATCTCCGTACTCAGATGAATGTGTATGCTTTGATAGTTTTCACCACTAACTCAACGTCCTCATCATTCATCTTCGGATAGATGGGAAGAGTAATAATCCTTTTAAAAATATCCTCAGTTATGGGGAAATAATTTTCATTAATATTAAAATGTTTTTGATAATAGCTAAAGTGATAAATTGGGATGTAATGTACATTTACACCGATGCCGCTTTTTCGTAAATATAAGAAGACTTTATCACGATTAACGTCTTTTAACAAAATCGTATAAATATGCCATCCGTGTTTTACATCGTCTTTAGTAACAGGAGTTTCTACAAATTCACAATCTCTAAACAACTCATTGTAAAACTCTGCAATCTCTCGGCGCTTTTCGATGAACATATCCAACTTTTTCAGCTGTGAGGTTCCGAGTGCAGCTTGAATATCCGTCATCCGGTAATTTCTTCCGAGCATTTTCATATCATAAGCCCAGCCTGCATCGGGTCCATATCTCTCAGTTGCATTTTTATCAATACCATGGCTATGAAGTAGACGAGCTCTTTCCGCGAGTTCGGAATTATTTGTAACCACAGCACCTCCTTCTCCAGTGGTAATTGGCTTAACTGGATGAAAACTGAAAACCGTGAGGTCGGCAAAATTACCGATCTTTTTCCCACAATAACTGGCTCCAAGGGCATGGCAGGCGTCTTCAATGAGGTAAAGATTGAATTCCTCTGCAATTTCCTTAATTTTTTTAATATCACATGGATGCCCCGCATAGTCAACGTAAACTATAGCTTTTGTTTTTGGAGTAATTTTACGTCGGATATCTTCGGGATCGATATTCCGAGTATCTTTTTGTATATCTACAAATACTGGGTTGAGACGGTTATACAGGAGTGAATTGCTGGTAGCTGCGAAGGTGAAAGGTGTGGTTATGACTTCGGATCCTTCTGGAATATCCAGCGCTCCAACGGCGATATCTAGGGCACTTGTTCCGCTATTTACTGCCACAGAATGTTTACATCCCATGTATTTGCAGAGTGCATCCTCAAACTCCCCAACCTTTGGACCTGTAGTCAGCCAATCACTACTCAGCACTTTCATGACTTCTTCTTTATCTTCTTCATCAATCCATTGAAGTCCATAGGGAATCATTTGATTACCTCATAAGAGATGACGTCTTTTTGTCCGAGACTATTAAGGATTAGATTTTTTTAATAAGAACCAAGAAATATCGTCCTGTGGAAAAGTTAAATCACGATGATAAATGAATCCGTAATTGACCAATTTAATATCTGAAAATTGATCTAACATTTCACCAGCAAAATCTCTTTTAAAAAGCTTTTTTTCATGACCACGGTATGTTATCTCGACAGGAGTCGGATTATAGTATTCAATTATGCAAATGTATTTTTTGCTCGTAGTATATAGCAAATTATATACAAATGGAAGCTGTTCAGGATTTATGTGTATAAGGACACCTTTCGTAAAAGTAAAATCCCGTTTGTAATCTGGATTAAAATCTAGTATCGACTGATTGTAAACATTGATATCACTCGTCCTTTCAAGAATTGATACAGCTTTTTTGTTAATTTCGATCGCAGATAATTCTACCTCCGGAATCAATTGTTTTATTGCATGAAGATTTAGACCAATGTTGGAACCAAATTCTATAACTGACTTTACACTACACACATTTTTGAAAATTTGTGAGAATAAAGAAATATTGCTTGCCAATATTGTAGCATTTAGATTCCTCTCAACGTACTCATCTCCAAATCCTCCTTCCCAAAACATTTCTTGTTCAGTTTTATATTTCATAAAAATCCTCTAACTACGATTTCATAAAAGCTCTAGGAATCATATCGTAACCTTGTAGGGGACAGTGTCTTCCTTATCCTCTGGGTTTTTACTGAAAACTATCAAACTTGCTTCGTGTTCCCAGTTATTTTTTACTGCATGAGCTACAAAAGGCGGGATGTATATCATTTCGTATTCTTTGACATGCGTATCCAGAATTAGTTTCCCTTTTTCACCTGAAATAACATTCTCCAGATGTATCTCGATCTTTCCGGAAGCCGGCGCTATCCATTCCTCTTTTTTCGTATGGTAATGGTTGGCTCTGACCATATAGGGATTTACCGACACAAGATACGTGTGTACACAGTTGAAAGGTTCATCGTCGTAATTCATCGAGACCAATTCAGAAAGCCACCCATCTTCTCTAGTATATTTAGTTCGTAATAATTTCTTGAAGAGCATGCTGATCAGCACATTCTTTTGAGTTCTTCTTTGGTAAGCCATTTATCGTTGATATCACTTGAATACCTGTACCCATCTGGAAGCGATTTGAAACTTACATGTTTTTCTTTATCCCAGAATGGAAACTCCGGTTCAATTACGAAATAATCAGAGAATTCTTTTGCATTCCTTGCTTCATCTTCAGTAATCATAATTTCATGAAGCTTTTCACCGGGCCTTATACCCACAATTTCTGTCTTTGCTTCCGGCGCAATAGCCTCCGCAAGATCCATAATCCTCATACTGGGTATTTTGGGGACGAAAATTTCTCCACCATGCATTCTTACTATTGAATTCAAGACGAAGTTAACTCCCTGATCTAATGTTAACCAAAAACGTGTCATTCTTTCATCAGTAATTGTCAAGGTACCTTTTTTCTTCTGTTCTTCGAAAAGAGGAATAACACTACCTCTGCTACCGATGACATTTCCATATCTTACACAGCTGAATCTTGTTTTTCTTTTTCCAGTGTATGTGTTTCCTTGAACAAACAGTTTTTCTGCGACCATTTTAGTAGCTCCATAAAGATTGACAGGATGAACCGCCTTGTCCGTACTGATTGCCACTACTTTCTCTACAGAATTATCGATGGCAGCATCAATAACATTTACTGCACCGTCAATATTTGTTCTTACAGCTTCAATAGGATTATACTCACAGGCAGGAACTTGTTTAAGGGCAGCTGCATGAACTACTATATCTACGCCATTCATTGCTCGATAGAGCCTAGTACGATCCCTTATGTCTCCTATCAAAAAACGAATTCTTTCATCTTTGAACTTCTGAGCCATTAAATATTGATTGTATTCCCCTCTTGAATATACTCGGAGACTTTTGGGGTTATACTCATTGAGAATAATTTCAGTGAATTTATTTCCAAAAGAGCCGGTTCCACCGGTGAGTAATACTGTTTTCCCTTCAAAAAATGATTCATTATGAGTAACTAACATATGATCCTACCCACCTTAAAGAGTTTTTTTATAAGATAAAGCTAATCATTTGAAATTACAAGTCTGTTAAAGTTATTTCTGTCTTAACTACTTTATTATTAAATTTGTTGGCAATTAAGGTTGGCAACACGTATACTTTTAGAGTGTAAGAATAAACTTTACCGAGGGACTGTCACAATTACTATGTAAAATATAAATGTTTTGGATTTAAATAGACGGATCTTTTTGTGATAGTGGCAAAATACATTATAAAACAATTCGAATTTACTTAATGATAAGTTATATGTACAGAACTACTTTTTAACTGCTGTGAATAAAATTAAAATATAAAATCTGACATTTCTTACTCTGCTGATGCTTTGTTAGTTCTTATAATTCCGTTGAGAAATTCAAATTCTTCCTTTTCAAATCCTTTCAATAAAAACAAAACAACAAAGTAAACAGTTGCACAGATACAAATTGTAATTAGAATATTAAATAAATCTGTTGGATGTACTTCAACAATCACTAAAGACATAATAATTGAGGCAAATATACTTTTTAAAAAGAATGAAATCTTTAGGTCAAATTTAGAGGCTTTCAATGAGTAATACGCCGTTATAGCGAAACTAAACATAAATGCAAATAATGTTGTAATTGCTGCTCCCGCGATTCCAAAATATGGAATTAATACAAAATTTAGTCCTAAATTTAATATTGCAGCTATAATCCAAACAATACCAGTAATCTTTGTTTTCTTTTCAAGTATTAAGATTTGGCAGATAATTGCATAAGCTCCAAACAAGAGGGTGCTTATTGCAACGAGTGGCGTTATAATGAATCCCTCAGAGGCAATTTTAGGAGTAGATAATATGCTTAAAATAGATTTTGATAAAAGAGACAGGCCAAATGTTGCGGGTATTGAGAACATTAAAAAATACTTAAAAGAATAACTCAGAATTTTATTTACTTCTTCTATTTTTTTATTATCATAATATTCAGATAAGGCTGCAGGAAGTATAAAAGCAAATGGAGCTGTGAACATGCCTATGGTTGTACCTAACGCATACCCCGGGGAATAATATCCTACATAAGCTGTTCCTAATAAGATACCAATAACATAGCGATCACTGGAATTTACGATCCAATTTGAAAGATTTGCAGGAACGGTGGGAATCCCAAAATTAAGATAGGTTCTTAAATTTGTAAATCTAGGTAATCTAATGCCAAGATTCAAAATTATTATATAACTTAGAATTAGAAGTATTACAAGTGATGTTATTAGTAGCCCAATGGTGGCACCTAAAATGCCATAACCTCTTAATACAAAAAAACTTATCAGTAAAATTTGGATGATAGTGTTAATAAGTGAAATAATAGAATATTTTTTTATTAGTTGTTTTGCTCTAAGATAATCCGTTAAAAAATCATTTAAACCCTGCACGAATACCAAAATAGATAGAATTTTAACTACAACGATGTTATTGTCAAACAAATAAAAAGCAATTAACCCAGAAAACACATAAATTAAAAAAGATGCTATTCCTTCAGTAAATAAAACCATAAAAAAGATTGAGTAAAAAACTTCTTGTATTTCTTCCTTTTTCTTTAAAGAAGGTAGGAACCTAACCATTGTAAAAGATAGTCCAAGCATAGCAATGGAAGGCACAAGTCCAATTGTAACCATAATCTCAGCATAAGTTCCATAATCTTGAATGGGCATATTTTTAGTCAAAATTGGGAGTAAAAATATACCGTTTAAGTTTAGGAGTAAATTTGTAGCACTTATTAGTCCAATTCTCTGGGCAAAGATTTTGTATTTACTCATAATTAATCAACGTACCGAAGAAATATTCTGAGAATGCTGATTTCAGTTTTTTGTGGTATTGGTCATATCATAAATTCAATAAGTGTAGATCATTTTGAACAGAATAGATGGAGGAGCTTATTGAAATAGTTAAGTACAGTGTAAGAATGTGCCTGAATTATTTCTCGGAGAGCCAAGTACATTTTTTGAATCTTCGTTCCAGTGATCACCTTAATTCATAAACCTATCCAAAATTGAAGCTTACTCAAAAGAGTGGTTTCTCGGTACAGCTTCTTCGTCAGCTTTTATCATTATTTTTACCAGCTCTTCGAGTCTCACTTTCGGTTCCCAACCGAGTTTTTCCTTTGCTTTAGAAGGATCTCCGATAAGTAAGTCTACTTCTGTAGGCCTATAGTACCTGGGATCGATTTCTATCAAGACCTTGCCTGTGCTGGCATCGAGTCCCACTTCTTCACGGCCTTTACCCTTCCAGATAATATTTATTCCTGCTTCTTTAAAGGCGAGTTCCGTAAACTCCCTAACCGAGTGGGTTTCACCGGTCGCTATTACATAGTCTTCAGGCTCTCTCTGCTGAAGCATCAGCCAGATTGCTTCCACGTAATCACCAGCAAAGCCCCAGTCCCTTTTTGCATCAAGGTTTCCAAGGTAAAGCTTCTCC
>PMJC01000140.1 GCA_003157235.1 Methanosarcina sp. | reverse complement strand
TCATTATCATCTCATTAAGACCAGCTTTACACGTGTTATCAAATAATCCTGATCTTTATCATTCCTGAAATCTATCATAGAAGGTACTTGGAGCTCCATAAAATCACGCTTTCCATTGGCAGCCAGTAAAAAACCAGAAAAAGTGGTTTTTTCAAGACGATATCAATAGATCAAAAGATGGCAATTTTAAAAAATAGAACCCAAAATGATTTTCAGAAACGTACTTTTCCACCAAGAAATTGTTTGACTCGATAAAATTTCAGTCGCTGTATATCCATAACATATATAATCCTAAAAGTATATTTCCTGGCAAATGCAGGAAGGAAATATGAAAAAAATCAATATATGATTAAAATTATTATCCTCTGAAGGAATTCTTATCATTGGGATTCTTGATCTAAGATAGTTACTTGCAGATTAAAAATAATTTGTAGAAGATGTTGCAGCACTGAATAAAACATTCAGGCCTTCTTGATAGTTATAATTTGATCCATCCAGTAAAGTAATCATGAGACAAAATTATGACATCAACGATACAACATAATTCAGAATTCACAGACAATAAACTGACTGGGGCCACACTATAAGAGAGAGAGTCAGTTTTCATTGTCAGAATCAACGACTTCATCAACTTCAGTAAATATTTTTATTTTATTTTGACTTATAAAAATAGTCTCACAACTGACGAGATTCGTAACTACTTAATTAAGACATAAAGCTATGTATTCTAAAAAATACTAGCCTACATATATATTCAAGTTTTAATTTAGATGTAATTATGGAGGAAATATGCAAGAAACCGAAACCAAACCAATAAAAATTCTGGGAATATCGGGAAGTCCCAGAAATATGGCAACTGATTTTTTGGTTCAGGAAGCTTTACAGATCACAAAACAAAAATATGGTGCAGAAACAGATTACTTTTCCTCCAAAGGAAAAAAGCTGAACTTTTGCATTCATTGCGATTTTTGTGTAAGGACAAAAGAAGGCTGTGTTCATAAGGATGACATTTCTGCCGAGCTGTACGACAAAATGATCTGGGCAGATGCCTGGATTATAGGGACTCCTGTATATCAGGGAACAGTTAGTGCACAAACAAAAACGATCATGGATCGCTGTAGAGCTATTGTTGCCAGAGACCAGAAGATCTTTTTAAATAAAGTAGGGATGGGAATCGCAGATGGTGGAGACCGAATAGGAGGGCAGGAACCAGCCATCCAGACCATTCTAAACTTTTATGTAATCAATGAAATGATCCCTATTGGAGGTGGCTCCTTCGGAGCAAATCTGGGAGGAACATTTTGGTCAAAGGATAACGGAGCAGAAGGGGTTTCCGAAGATTTGGAAGGCATGAAAAGCCTTCGAAAAACCCTGAAAAAACTTATCCAGACAACTCAGATGGTAAAAAAGGCTGCAGAAAACTCAATCTCAGAAACCCAAATTGTTGAGAAGGAAGGCAAGAAGTAAATCTAAGGAAGGTTCAAAGAATCTTTGAGTTTTAGAAATGGGATTAAAAATCAAATTAATCAGAATCCTAAGTCAATTTAAAGTTCAGATTTAAACTTTCAAATGAGTGGGTTATTTTGGTAGAAAAGTTAACAAAAAAATCAAGCGCATAGAAGAGGAAATTATAAGTTAAGAAGACCAGATGATTGGGTGCATAGCATTCTGATGGATATTAAGGGATAAATAGTTATTGAAGAAATGTTTTTCCTGCAAAAGAAGGCGAAAAAGTGATGAAATTGTATCGTCTATGGGACAAAAGCCTGATGAACTTTGATACTCATATTACTTTTCTAAAAATTGGATTAAAAAGTATATTTTTGCTAATTTTGAAAATAGCAATACTTAATTGTAACAAAAATGGGGAACATTCGAGATAGTATATAATAACATACTATACATTCATAATTTTTATTAAATTAACTAAATAACTTAACAGAAAGAATACTTGTTGTCACATTTCCAAATACTTATTAATACATCTGCACATACAATGAGCAGGGTGAATAGCTTGTTATCTAAAATACCTGTAGACATTCAGGACGTATCCGAAGAAAATATTGATAAGGAAATCCTAAGAGTAGCTATTATCGCAGAGCTTGATGCCATAAACCTTTATGAGCAGATGGCCAGTCTGACTAAAAAAACGGATATCAAAACAATCCTCATGGATGTTGCAAAGGAAGAAAAAACACATGTTGGAGAATTTCAGGCACTTTTACTTCGATTTGACACTCAGCAAAAAAAAGAACTTGAAGCTGGGGCTGAAGAGGTTGAGGAGGAATTATCCCAATAATTCCTAATTCGAATTCCGAAATTTCCTTGGATGATTTGCGAAAAAACTCGATCATTAGTCCTATTTTGCTGTAGTTCAGAATGACTACTTTATTTTTTTACAACTTTTCCTCAAGAATTTACAAGATAAAATTTCATCCACACATCTCATATTCCATTTTTTGCTAATCGCCTCTAAAGAATTCAATATTATAGAGTTCTGAAGTAGAAATTATGCATAGTCTCCACTAAATTATTGTATAATTTTATTGAGTATTTTTTTGAGTATATTTTTGAGTTTACTAATCTATTAAAAGAGCACAAAAAGCTAGATTTCTTTCCCGATTGAATTTCATTAAGTAATTCAAAAGTAATTTTACTGGAATATTTTATGATGCCTCAATTCCATCTGTTACTAGTATAATAATATCCTGACTGAGTACTTATTTCATTTGGTATGCTGTAATCTCAAAAACCTACTTTAACACATTAAAATGTCATGCATTATAGATTATTTTAGAAAAATAATGTCCTTGCAAAGGATAACTTGGAACATGTTCAGATCTCAAAATAATTTTTTATTTCAGATATAATTTCTATGTTTGAGCCTTATGCGCCAATAAAGTTGATCAGAAACAAAATCTGTTTTTTGATAAGATATTTTCCAGGCCATATCATAAGTATACATATTTATTTCTGTGAATATGAATAATTTATGTAAAAAATATAATCAACTCATTTACATTAATGTTTAGGTTAACAAAACATATATAGTAATACTTACAATGAGTTAAAGTATTATTTTATAGATAAATCTAGATCTCTTGGTGGTACGATGGAAACAGAACTTATGAGGATAGGGGTTTCCCTTCCTGACACCCTTCTAAGTAAATTTGATGAAATTATCGGAAAAAGAGGTTATTCTTCCCGTTCAGAAGGCATACGGGATGCCATCAGAAGTTATATTTCCTATTACGAGTGGATGGGTGATATTAAAGGGCATCGTATCGGAACCGTTGCAGTTATTTACGACCATACAAAAAGAGGTCTTTCAAATGCCCTTGCAGATATCCAGCACCACTACTCTAACCTAATAAAATCCTCAGTGCATATTCACCTCGATCATGACAATTGTTTTGAAGTAATCGTTCTGGATGGGGACGGCGAAGAAATCAAAGAGCTTTCAGAAGCCATAATGGCCCTCAAAGGGGTAAAATTCTCAAAACTCACAACTGTACCATCAAATGAAAAAATTTGACCATCAAGATAATTGTGCGAATCAATAATTCAGAGATGCTTTGATACCTTGTGGGATCCTAAAATTAACATTAATTCTACTAACGATTGATTGCAATAGGTAAAAAATAAAAGAGTCCAGAAGTTTCATAATTCAGAGTATTGAAAATTCAAGCATGAGAAATAGAAAAAAAATTTTCGTTTTCCCCGATTCAAGACCCAAAATAACACTTTTCAATATATTTCAAGGATAATCTCCAGAATCTGTGAAATCGTAGCTCTGAAATTTTGTCCGATTCACAAGTTCACCATATTTTTTGAGATTTTAAGGTGGTAGTAAAGTACATATGGTTCTGATTTATAATTTCCACAAGGAAACATATGCTCTGAATTTCAGAATTTTGAGAATGGAGCGTATCTCCAAGTTATTGAACAAGAATCATCAACATTANNTTTGGATTCTTTTGTTTCCAAATTCGATTTTTTAGCTTTAGAGAATCATGAGATTTAATGAAATTATATTACGTTTGGAATATATCCAAATTTTAGTAATTAACCCAATGTAACCAAAGGTTATAATAGCTCCACAGCTCTGGATGTGAAGAAATTATTCAAAATCAAATATTTTCATTGGCTTAAATGCTTCTTTTTCCTGTTTTCCCTGATTTTCAATATAATTTTTAATGACTCGAAAGTCGTACCATCATCAACAGGTCCAATGAAATTAAAAAATATTTTGAAAATCAGGGTAGACAGAACGAAAAAAAGCATCCACCGTCCGCAGACGTACACATAAGTAAAAATTGTTTGCCAATTTGCTCACTATTATTCATTGAAACTTAGATTAATTTTCAAGCTACTGTCATATTGAGAAAATGGATGGAATTCTTGTGTACATCTGCAGAAAATGGGCTCTTATTTGGGAGCGACCATTTTGATATATTCTTTAGGACCAGTTTTTGCTCTTTCATTGGATATTGCTATACATTCTTTTGGGCAACCGCTGACGCATTCAGTGCACATAATACATCTGAATACATTAAGTTCCCACGTTTTTTCGTCTTTAGTAACTGTTATTGCATCAGGAGGACATTTCTTTTGACATATCCCACAATAAATACAGTTTTCAGGATTGAAAATGATCCTTCCCCTAAAACTTTCATAAGGCACCCTTATATCAAAAGGGTAAAGCCTGGTAGGAGGTTTACGAGAAACATTTGACAGAACAAGGTTTAACATACCCATTATATCACCTTTCTTATCTTTCAGTGCAACTAATACATGGGTCGACAGTAAGTACAACTACAGGAACATCAGCGAGTTTGATGCCTGGTAGCATCTGTAACAGTGCAGGTATATTTGCAAAGGTAGGCGTCCTTATTTTAAGTCTTTCCAAATTTTTAGTACCATTACCTTTGACGTAATATACAACTTCACCTCTAGGCTGCTCTGATCTTGAAATAGCTTCAGCTCCTGCAGTAGGGGACCCCTTTATCTGTATTGAAATTTCACCTTCCGGCAATTTGGAGATCGCATTCCGTATCAACTTGAAGCATTCGTATAACTCATAAATTCTTACTTTAGTTCTGGCATAGCAATCTCCATCATTTTCAACAACTGCTTTAAAATTGAGATCTTTATAAATACTCCAGCTAGGTGATTCTCTTATGTCAAAGTGAACCCCACTTCCTCTCAGTGTAGGACCAACAGCTCCAACATCATATGCAAGTTGTTTTGGTAATGTACCTAATCCCACCAGTCTTTTCTTTACTGTGTAATTATTTACGAACACTTTCTCGAGATTTTTAACTTGTGGTTCCAAGTCATCAATTGCTTTTAGAATTATATTAATATGTTCTTTAGACAAATCTTTGCTAGTTCCTCCGACTTTACACATTGAAGTTATCACTCTGTTTCCCGTGGTCATCTCCATTATATCCATTACTGCTTCTCGATACTTCCAGCATTCCATGAAGAGACTTTCAAATCCGAAACCATCTGCAAATAAACCAAGCCAAAGGAGGTGACTCTGAACTCTTGCTAGTTCACTCCATATTACTCTTAAATATTCTGCTCTTTCAGGGATCTCAACATTCATTAGTTGTTCGACCGCCCGTGCATAAGTTATAGAATGGATAGCACTGCAGATTCCACATATTCTTTCACAAATATAGAGTGTTTGATTATAGTCCTTTGTGTCGACAAATTTCTCAAGTCCTCTGTGCACATAACCTAGTGAGGGAAGTGCTCCAACAACTACATCATTGTCCAGTTCAAGTTTTAACTGTACTGGTTCGGGTAAAACTGGATGTTGAGGACCAAAAGGTATTACTGTTGTCATAATATTCTCCTCTCAAATTGCTTTAAGCTAATGGAGTTTTGGGACTGTTTGGCGTCAAATACAGGTGACCTTTAAAGTCGATTGCCAGATCTTCGAAAACTAATCCAAACAGATCCTGGTATTCATTCTCAATCAAAAGTGCGCATAAATAAATACCTGACATACTCTTTGGGTTCTCAGATGGCTTCACAAAATACCTTAGAGTTTTTAGAACGTAATCTTTGTCAAGAACGTATATAAACTCGTGACCATCGTTAGCTTTCAAGCATATCATTGTAGCATATCGATAACCATCATTTTTTAATTCCTGAACAGTTTTTAGCAGCTCTGAGCTGCTTTTTATTTCTACGTTATTCTCAAGCATTTGATGGCACCTCGTTTCCTTTGAGTTTTACATCTTTTCCTTTTATTTTGCCTTGGCTCTTGCTTTCAAGTACTGAAAGTGCTGCAACTACTCCATCAAGTATAGCTTCAGGTCTTGGGCAACATCCTGGAACATATGCATCTACAGGTATTACCTGATCCACTCCACCTATCACATTATAGCAGTCATGGAAAATCCCGCCTGTAGATGCACAGGCACCTACAGCTAAAACAACTTTGGGATCAGGAATTTGATTATAGATGTTCTTAAGGACATTCACATTTTTGTAATTTATCGAACCCGTAACCACCATTATATCAGCTTGCTTGGGAGTACCGATGTTTAAAACACCAAATCTTTCAGCATCATATAAAGGAGTAAGACAAGCCAATACTTCAATATCACAGCCATTACAACTGTTGCAATTCACGTGTATGATCCATGGGGACTTTGCCAATGCCATAAATATCCCTCTTTTAAATTAACTTAATCTTAGCAACGTACAGATATAGTACATTTACGACTGAAATTATCAATAAAATTGTCCAACTTATTTTGAGCATCCATTGCCAGTATACTCTTGCAGTGATATTGTCCATTATAATTACAAACAAGAAAGCAATCAATGCTACAAGCAAACCAATTATTATGTTCACTTTCCAGAATAGGAACATAAGTCCTAATAAAAATACGTACTCATAGAAATGCCCAATCTCAATTCCAGCTAATCCTGGTCCTGAATATTCGGTAAGCATACCTTTAACCAATTCCTGATGAGCATGGTGAGAGGTTGAATAATCGAAAGGTGATTTTTTAAATTTAATATTCATAACAAACATCATTGATATGAATATAAGTGGTATGTATATCAGGAGAGGAGTCGATACATTGTTAAGCGCAGATAATTTAAAGGTACCAGTAAGCAAGTATATTGCAAGAGCATACAATATTAAAATTGGCTCATATGACAATATAGCCATAATTTCTCTCGAACTTCCGATCCTGGCATATGGAGAACCAGTACTCATTCCTCCTACTACGAGAGCTACCGAAGATACTGTATAAACAAATACTATCATCAAAATATCTGCATCAAAGACTAACATTAAAAGACTCAAAATTACAAACACGACATACAGGACTACGTAGAGATTTTGAGATTCATTCACAACCATATTATCTTTTTGGAAAAGTTTCATTACATCATAATAGGGTTGGAGAANNAAAACAAGAACAATTTTTGCAATATCTAAACTGTTCATACTACCACCACTTCTACCAATGCAATTACAATAAGCAATATGGAAATTACATATCCAAGTGTTGTAAGTTTGTTTTCTCCAAAAATATTTTGAAGATAAATGTTAGAGACACTGCTTTTATCGTAACTGCCAATTCCATTACGGAACATCAATTTATCCTTTTCAAGGTTATTTTCCCCACACATATAATAACCAGCTGGACGGGGAGTGAACATGTTTTTAGTAGCGAAGTAGATCAGAATGGCCAAAGCGAGAACTATGAATATTACTGCATAAGCAAATGCTCCTATCTCCGATGAAAATTGACCACCTTGCCCTGAAACAGTAGGGGCAATATTGAGCAAAGTCGCAATCTGAGGTTTAATGAAATAGTCATATATTGAAAATACAAGAATACTTGTAACTACAATTAATGACCCAAGTAAAGATAGCGGAAAATAGGTTTCCGGTTTTAAATGTTGAACAGCATTTTTATCCATCGAAGAGGATAATATTGTTCCAAGCCATTTAACGTAATAAACTGTAGTAAGTGCACTCCCAAGTATGAGGAATATCGATACAATAGGATTGCTTGAAGCTACCTCCATTGATACCCATTTTGTGAGTAAAACCCCAAAAGGAGGTAATAGCATGGATATCATTCCTAGAGATGCAAGCATTGTAAGAAAAGGAGCCTTTTTGATCAATCCGGACATGTCTTCAATATCTTTGCTTCCAATCGTGTGTTCAATTTCGCCTGTACAAAGGAACAACAGGGCTTTTGATATTGCATGGAATAAAAGAAGCATAATAGCAGCTGCTACAGCCAGAGGTGTACCAATTCCAGCACTCGCGATAATTAATCCTAAATTTGCAATCGTAGAATACGCCAGCACTCTTTTAGCATTTCTTTGAGATAAGGCCAAAGCTGAACACATAACAAAAGTAAAACTTCCGTAAATAGCAATTGCTATTCCGAGGGGCGTGTTCGCAAAAGCCGGCACAAGCTTGATAATTAAGAAAACACCTGCATTTACCATCGTGCTTGAGTGGAGTAAGGCAGAAACAGGAGTGGGGGCTACCATAGCGCCTAAAAGCCAGCTCTGAAAAGGCATCTGGGCGGATTTTGCAAAACCTGCGATACATAGTAAGATAACAGGAAGAGCTACAGCAACTGCTGTTGAACTAGTTCCAACTGCAGAAAGATTAGATATATCAAATTTAGTACTGAGCATAATTAGAGCTAAAGAAAAAGTAATTCCACCAATCAAGTTTAAAGCTAGGGCTCTGAAACCATTATTAATGGATTCTTCGTCCTGGTTGTATGCGATCAAAACGAATGAACAGAGAGTCGTGATTTCCCAGAACAGATACAGCCATCCTAAGGTGTCAACCATGACTAGGCCGTTCATAGCTGCTAAGAAAAAGCTCATAGTAAAGTAAAACGTTTTTTGTCTGTTTAGATGCTTGTGTTTTTCATACTGATCCATGTATCCTGTTGCAAATAATATAATCGCAGTACCGATTATATTCACAATTAGTATCATGACCTGAGAAAATTGATCAATATTAAAAGAAACACTTTCAACTTTTGCAATAGTCATGTATGAATAAGCTGCTATAACTGTTTGAATCGCAATTAATGCAAGTGTAGGCCAGTTCTTATGCTTTGCTGACACATAAAATACAAATAGTATTATAAGTACTTCAAGTATAAGGACAATGTTTTCTAATAGTGCAAAACTTGATCCAGCAACCTCAACTTTTCCAGTTCCATCTAATACTAACATAATCGAAGAAACTGCTCCTACTATGAAAAAAGCCCAGGCGAGGAATTTGTATAACGATTTGCCAAGAGCTACGAATAAAAAAGAAAAAAGTATAGGTGCTGTAATTAATAGCATAATGGTGGTCTTCAACATATAATATATCCTCCGATCTACTGATTTCTGTCTACTCCACAGATTTATCTTTCAATCTGCATATATTCTGTCTAGTTAATCCTCCGATTTGTTACTAGGAGGACTTACGCAACTGAAGAAAAAATTACCCGCAATAAGCGCTTTGAGTAGTTTGACATTTTAGATGTTTCAAGACTTTTTGAGATCAGTTTTTCATTTCAATCGCGTAATTCCTGAGCATTAAGAATATGGACTTAATTAGCCCACAAATTTTAAATCGAATTTCGATGAGCGCCAATTTTTGGTTAGTTGTTCATAAAGTATAGAATGCAAGCAATTTGTTGACATCAAGGATCTATCGAAATTCTCTATCAATTCTTAAATCAAAATTACAAGAAATAATAATACGCAACTAGTATCGATATGATACCTACATGTTACAAATATAACAAAGGCATATTTAAAGATAGTGATTTTTTTTACTATTTTTATATGATGCTTCCAAAATAGAGTTTTGATTTAAAAATCCATCCTTTTTCTCATCATTATGATCGTTACTCTTTTTGTTTTATAAAGATAGATATAAATAATATAAAAATTGACCGCTTTTGTGACGAGTATACTATGTTATAATAAAGTAGCCCTTTCCAAGAACTAGATGTTATCAAAAACTTACATATGTTTAATAATATCCAAACTATCATAATTTTCGTGAACTAGCACTCAGCTGAAAACTAAGTGGCTTCTTGGTTCATTTCGATCTCTTTTGAGAACAAGTCCCCAAGCCCATCCCCCGCATTCCATGAGTGTCAGATTCCAATTAGGTTTTGATCAATGAAAACCAATTTTTTGATGTTAATTGCAGCATTAATGTCTCTATCAGGTTTTGTTTTGCAATCAGGACATTTCTTATTCTCTATCTTTTAGTGTTAGCTCAGAGTTATGATATCCACAAACATGACAGATCTTAGATGATGACTCAAATTTATCTATCATAAGAATGTTTTTTCCGGACCATTCTGAATTATATTTTAATTTTGTTACAAAACTACTCCACGCCGAATCACATATAACCTGTGCTAAATTATAATTCGTAATCATGCATTTAACATTCAGAGTTTCAACAGCTATTGCTTGGTTCTCGCTAACAAGTTTAAAAGAGAGTTTGTGTTGNNAAGTACTTAGAATTTTCAACCTTTTCACTAGTTGACATCAAGGTAAAATCTGTTATCTCAACGTCTACACCAATAGTCTTAGATTCAGAAAACACTTATTTAACTGGAACTTATGTTACATCTTCCACTATAAATGTTGATAGAGTACTTTCCTATGCAAGACATCAAAATCTTAGCGGTTTTTAATTCACCTTCAAATGTTTTGTGAAGAACTGCTTTGATTTCCCCGATCTTAGGAAGCTTAACAGCATTATTTTCAAAATCCAAATTGTGGTGTTGTAGTATCGGTAATACTAAATTGGAGTCTTCTGTGATTGATATTTAGAAAACCATTTTATTCTCTAAAAAATCTAGCGAATTCATATTCTACCTGTTTAATCATCCCTGAAGAAATTGAGGATTGGCCCCTCCTAACAACGGAGTTTGCTTTTTTAGATTCTGACTTGGTTTTTGTAAGTCAAACCTAGAAATTAACTGTTTGATTTGCACATCTGTTTTTACTTTCTGATCAAGCGTCTAATTATAGATAAACATACAAATACAATATATTTACTAAGCTGATTAAATTGATCAATTTTTGGATATAGCCTAAAATCGAGTGGTTTTATGATAAAAAACTTAAAATTCCTTATCAGTAGATTTACTGTTTGGTAAATAGAGAATCTGAACGTAGAATCATAGCAAATTT
>PMJC01000151.1 GCA_003157235.1 Methanosarcina sp. | reverse complement strand
CCAGTATTTCCAATGACGTCAATAACCTCTGCAGCAAAGCCACCAGTTGTGCTTTCATCAGCCATAATCTATTCTCCTTGTTATCAGTATCATTTAAGAGCTTCAAGTTTATTGGCGATGTCCTGAACCATTTCAGCTGCCTTTCCTGCATCTACTATAGCGACAGTTGCACAGGCCACACCAAGTCCACTGGCTGCACCGAGTTCCTTCTGATTTTTGATGAAAATGTAAGGTGCTTTTTTTTCATTGGAAAGGGGAGCAATATGAGCAACAATTTCTGCAGGCTCAATGTCTTCTGCAATAAGTACCAGCTTTGCATTGCCTCTTTCAATTGCTTTTGTAGCCTCATTAGTGCCCTTTTTGATTTTCCCAGTATCTCTGGCAAGCTCCAGAGCTTCAAGTGCTTTGTTTGTAAGTTCTTCTGGAACATCAAATTTACCTAGTTGTGCCATTTGAGCTTCTCCTTCGAAATTGCGAATACCACAATTTTTCATCAATCATAGTTTTTTAACACATATTTGTCGGCATTGAAAATTCAAATTCCGAAAAAAGAACCTGAAATTCTTCAATGTGTATATTAATTTAGCTAAAATACATATCAATGCTGGCTAAATGCTCAGATCGGACCTTAGAAGTACATAATCACCTATAAACTTTCTGCTTGAAAACAAGGATCACAAACTAAATGTAAAAGCAAAGCAACAAAAATAGGTATGTAAAAGAATATTTCCAATATAGGTATAAGAAATAAATCAATTCACTATGGTTATAAATAATGTCATAATTTTGATTCTCATGGACACAATTTGCTATGAAGCTTATAAAAATTTATACATTAACATTACTAATCGCTGCAGTGGAAACTGCATATTTTGCATCCGCAACTTTGCAGACGGAGTTCATGGATATGATCTGAGGCTTTCAACGAAACCGTCAATAGATGAAGTCATTGAAGCACTTGAAAAGCAGAATCTTTCTAAATATGAAGAAATAGTATTTGCAGGTCTTTGGGAGCCTACTCTCAGATTCGAAGTCGTGCTCGCAGTAACACAATGGCTTAAAAACAGAAATCTCAAAGTCAGGCTAAATACCAATTGACATGCAGCCCTCATAAATCCCGAAAAGAATGTTATTCTCGAATTGAAAAACGTAGGAATAGATTCCATATCTGTTAGCCTGAATGCCGAGTCCGAAGTAAAATATAACGAACTTTGCAGACCAATTCATAAAAACGCTTACAGAGCAGTACTTAATTTTATTAAGGGAGCAAGGAAAGCAGGAATCGGTATAAGAGTTACAGTAGTTAACTTGTTCAAAATAGATGTTGATAACTGTAAAAAGCTGGCAGAAAGCTTGATTCCGAATTTCATGTAAGGGTTTTGTATGAGTCCGAAAATAAAGAAATTTATTAGGTATTTAATACCAGAATTGAAAATTCGTGTATTGTGATAATGTTGGGACTTGGGCAGTTGACTGAAATATCAATGCCATTACACCTTTAATTGTCTAATATAACATTTCACTAATTTAGAGGTAATGGTTTTCAAAACCAGATCTCTTTATTTCAACATAGATACATCTTTTTTCAGTAAACATAGTAGCTTAAATATGACTATCTCTAATTCCTCTCTAAATTGCTCTTATAATGTTCAATTTANNAACTCTATATTTGAATTATTTTATTCGACATTTATGCATAAGAATTAATAAATTTTTTAATGGCTTATGAGATCACAAAAATCTATTACTGTTCCCCGCATTCTTGGACTGTAATTAATAAAATATCATGAAATTAGCAAAAGCTCTCCTATTTTTTATAAATAGTTTATCAATCTTGAGGATACAGTTTTTGCCTGCCTTGATTTCAATTTCAGCTTAAGATTTTTTTCCCATTTCAGTGTTGCTCTGCAAAAAGCGGATTTGAGATATCAAGGAATGTTGAATAAACTAACTTTTATGTCCATAAATAGTTGAAAATCGTAATCAAAGGATCTTCCTGCGATACTTGTTTTCATTTTTGATCATGAATCCAGGAAACGACCAGTTTTATTAATTTCCTAACTAAAGAGAAAAAACTTTTGATCTCTTACACATTTCAAATTTATGTGCCCTCAAAAGCCTGTAATGTTTCAGAGATATTAAGAAAAAAACACTTCTTTTCCTGTTATTTTCAGAATCCATAGATTTATTTGCTTCAATTTCCTCCTCTAATTCAGCAGCAATTTGGACGGCCTGTTTATGCGAGAACTTTCAGCTATTTTCCTGACAGTTTTATTTTTTCTGCAATCCTGATACCATACTTTTCTGTATTAAGAGACATCATTTCCCTCGAAAATTGGGACTAACCATAGCAAGAGATAACGTTATAACAAAGAACTTTATCCAAAAAAAAGTAAATTCAATTATGAGAGTTCGAATCATTTCTACAGAGCTCGGCTTGGAAACAACTTGCTAAGCAATCCCTGGCATGTTCAGAAAATTTATCAGCTCAAGCATCCAAGCCAAAAAGACTAACCAAAAAATGAACTGAATTATTTACTAATTTATCTGCTTACTTAATAGTATCTTTCGATATATTGCATATCCCACAGCTCGGATCACAGAAATGTCCTATATTTTCTCCCCTTTCATCTTCACTTCTTTTTTCTTCACTCGGAAATTCGGATGCAAGGGCTCTAGTACTATCTGCAAGCACTGCAGCATTTGAAAGAGATGCTCCTATCATTATAGCATAAAATATACTCACTTTATTAATTCCTCGTCTTCTAGCAACTCTAATATGCATTCGGAGGCAATGGTCACAGCGAAGGGCAGAAGCAACGCCTATGGAAATAAGTTCAACTACATCCGGATCGAGACTCTGTAATCCTCTCATGATGGAGTTATCATAAATTGTTTTAGGGATAAATATCTCAGGGAAATCTTTCATAAAGTTTGTAATATAAGGAATTTCTCCATACTGCTTCCGAACATCTTCAAGGAGTTCGGGAACAGCTTTTTCAGGAGAATTTTTCAAAATTTCCACAATATCTTCAAGTTTCATAAAAAACCACCAGTATGCACAACGTGGAAACTGTATTCAACTCCGTTTTTCAGGTAAACTTTACCTTATAAAGGATTAGTGAGAAGTCACTAAACCAGTAAAAATTTGAAGTATAACTTTTAACTTAATAGCAAATGGGTTAAATTGCAAAACCAACTTCAGATTTAGATTTGATCTTTATCAATATATAATTTTTCATCTTTGACCTTGAAATATTTGCAAGCTCAGAAAGGATAACACCTTCATCAAATTCCAGCTTTTCAATTTTTTCATGAAATTCATCATATGGTAGTTTGACCCTGATCCCATCGAGCTGAAGGGTAAGCGGAGCAGGAGAAAGCGCACTTTGGATCTCAGGGATCTGATTTTCGATCTCCGTCATGACTTTAACAGGAATAACTGAGAGTGGATCTTTTGACTGCTGTTTACGAATATCATCAGCTATTTTCCCAATCTCTTTACTAAGTTTGTCAAGGGCGTTAACTTCGTCTGCTTTCCTTAATCTGTGAGAGGTCCTTCCGATATTTCCAACATAAAGGTCTGCTCCTGGGACTTCCTCAGTTTTTAGATCAGGCCCACCTGTCACAACAATGGGTATTTCGATACCTTCGAAGAGTTTTGGCTTCTTATTAATAATGCAGTCACTGAAGGCTCCGAATGTAAATACGACAATATCATGTTCGTTGATAAGTTTTCTTTCATAGTCCATAGATAGGGATACCCTTCGTCCCATACCTCTAGCGAGACCTATCATGTTTGTGTTAGCTCCCGGACCACGAAGGGCTTCAGCGACATCACAGGCTGAATGCGGAAGGTGATGAGAGGCAAGAGTCGGCGAAACAANNAACTACTTTTTGGATTACGTAGCCTCCTAGATCTTCGAGCAGTTCAATTAAAAGGCCATGTTTATGGACACCACCAGTGTAAAGATAGGGAGAGAGTATAGCCATCTTATTTTTTCCCTGCTCCCGTCAATTCTTCGAGCATTTTTTCTGCCTCTGAGATCCATTCATTTTTTAATGCTTCCTCGGACGCTACAAAAATAAAGCGATTACCTTTATACAGATGGTAGCGGACTCTAAAACCTTCTGGAGTGACTCGAATTGCAAAATCAACCAGATTTTCGTTGATTCTATGCCTTGGATCTGCAATCATCATTTCTTTAATAAAAACCACTTCTTCTTCTGACCTGTCCGTACTTATAGCTACAGTCAAGCGGTCCGGCTGGCTGACGTTCGCTTTTCCATAAAGTTTCCAAAGTTTTTCTAACAGCTCCGGGATATACTGCTCTTTTTTGATCGAAATTATTATCTTCTTGGCAAATGCTTTTGATTCCACGTCGGCAATATCAATTGTCTTAACCTTGCTGCCAACATCTCTGAGGATTATGACCATCTGAAAAAGGGAATCTTCAGGTCTTAACATGATCTTGATCCTTCCTATTGCCGGAGCAAGCTTGAGACTTGCAAGGTTATCCTCTATAATTTTCTTGTAAAACTCCTGCTCCGAAGCGATTACTGAATCTACAACAAAGGTCTCAAGGGAATCCATCTGTATCTCACTCATCCACAAAGCCAGAAGCAAGCAAAGCTGCTCCTACAGCTCCTATTAAGTGGGAATTTTTCGGCACAATGACATTGAGCTTAAGGAGATTTGTGAGAGCTTTTGGAACTCCTTCTATAAGAGAAGATCCGCCTACAAGAATCAATGGCTCTCTAACATCTACTTCCTGCAATTGCTGCTCGTATATCTGTTCCACAACACTATAGCAGGCTGCAGCCGCCACATCTTCCGGAGTAGCTCCTTTGGCAAGAGAATTTACAAGAGACTGTATTCCGAAAACTATGCAGTAACTATTCATAAATACATTTTCTTGCATTCCTTTGACTGCCATAGCTCCGAAATCAGTTATATCTACACCAAGACGCTTGGAGATCATTTCAAAGAAGCGCCCTGAAGCTCCTGCACAGATACCTCCCATTGTAAACATTCCAGGAATACCGTCCTCAACTGATATTGCTTTATTGTCCATACCACCTATATCAATAACTGTTGCAGAGCCTTTTTGCCTATTCGCAAGATAAACAGCTCCCTTAGAGTTGACGGTGATTTCTTCCTGGATCAGTTGTGCTTTGAAATGATTTCCTACTAGAAAACGTCCATATCCAGTAGTTCCCAAGGCCTGGATTTCTTCTATGGAAACCCTAGATTCTTTCAGAGCAAGAGAATATGCTTCTTCTGCACTTTCAATAACTTTTGTTGTGGGCACCCAACCTTTACCTATAATTTCATTATCTTTCATAACCACTGCTTTTGTAGTTGTTGACCCAGAGTCTATTCCTGCAGTCAGTCCTGACTGAATTTCCCTTGTAAGAAGGTGCTTGCGCCTGACAATAGTTGTCAGAGCTTCTAGACGAGTAAGCAAGGTGCTTGCACTGGTACGTTCGGTAAACGAATAACTAATTACTGGGATGTTTGAGTTCTTATGGATGTACCTTCGAACCTCATTTCTGACAATAGCCCCTTCAGCACAGCGAAAGCATGTGGTAATAAAAACCCCGTCTACATTGGTTGTGCCCTCAACAACAGCTTTTGCACGTGCCATCATGAGCCTCAGGTCTCCGCTTGCAACCTCAAGGCCGAAATCCCTACCTATTGTATCCATGTATGCGACGTCAATCTCAGGGTAAACGAACTTTGCATTCACCTTGTCTGCAGCAGATTCAAACTCAGGCTGAACCCCGGAATACTCAGAACCGCAGGATACAAGAGCAATTTTGACAGGTTTCAATTCTTCAGAACTCATTTTCCGGTCTCCTTTTCTGAAGTTTCTTTATCTGCTACTTTTTCATCATCTCCCAACTTTTCTTTAGGCAATGATTTCAGAAATTCTGCTATTTTACTCACGAAGTCATGGGCTTCCTCGTCTAACTCCGGATACTTTACCTCAAGAACTGGTATCCCTTTCGAGCGAATCAAATATTTCATCAGTTCATTAGTACGGTTACAGCCCACACAACCAAAGTTTGTAGGTGGGTTTTCGACTATTATTGAAGCTTCGGCATCTTCTATAAGGGGCCCTATTAGGGCCATCCTGCCTCTTACTCCAGGGGGAACTTCAATTGCAGCATATCGAAGCCCTAATTTAGGATCTTCAGGAGTGATATTTATAGGGGGAGAATCCAAGCTAATATTTGTAACCTTTTCTCTTATTTGGTTCATGATGACAAGGGGCTTGTGCCCAAAGCGCTCAATAAGGTCAGCCAAAATAAGACTATTTACAGGATAAATGAAAACCTTTGCCAAAAATTCACCTCGCAAGCTCCTCTTCAATAATTTTTTCCAAAACAGAAACTTTGATCCTGGATTTCTCCTTAACTTTTTCTCTTACAGGTGCTTTTTCTTCCAGTTCATCAAGTGCAGCTCCTATGGCAGGGAGCATCTTGACTTCTTCTCTAAGGAAATGAAATCCCGGCCGTGGCCCCCCTCCAAGGGTTGCACGGCAACGCCTTTCGTCCCCTGCCGGAAATCCTCTATCTTTTATAAAAATATGATTTTTATCAAGCTGCCTGATTTTTTCGATCACTGTCTGGACATCCTCCTTCGGTCCTGTTACTATAAGTCCAAAACAGGTCTCTTTCACCGTAACCGAGAACTCCGATTCATAGATTTTCATAGCTGCATCTGATGGCAGCACTTTATCTGAACTGATTACAATGTACTTTGTAACCTTTTCATTTTTTGTTTCCGTCATCTTTTGTCTCTCCTCAGCAACGGGAAACTTCAAATGCGATGGATTCTTACCGCGATTCTTCTTAAGCACCCACATTGTATTTAGTAAGCACATTACAACGAGTTAACTTACTTATTAGCAAGCTTTTAACAAAGTAGCAACCAGCTTATTTGTTAGTTATTAATTTACTTTTTATTATCACGATAAAGTATGAATAATATTTTTTCAGATATTACAGCTTTTATTTATTAGATTAGCTATTATCTCATCGTCTTACCTTAATTCTCATTTTCTTAGAATTTTATTTCAGTTTACTTGCATAATACTTCACTTACGTATATCGCATCTCCTTCCTTGATATCTTTAAGCTTCAAAGGCTCGATAATCCTCCCTATAAGGTTAGTTGAGGAAAATTTTTCTCCAGTGGGGCCAAAAAGATCATCGTCTACGAGTTTGACTCCTATAGTCCCCATCCTCTTTGCTGCCTGGTTTGTGATCCCTATTTCTCCAGCAAGTATCTTGTTCATTGGAGTATTCTCTGGAAGGATTTCTTTATATTTTACGGTTTCTTTTTCAGTTTTGAACAGATAAGTATTATCATATACCATATAGACAGGCAATTTTCCAACTGTTTTTGTCTTAAGTCCAAGAGAATGACGGAAGAAGTCTACAGATTTAGGTGCTTTCTCAGGGTAAAGTTCAATTTCAATAAGTTTTGCCTTGGACACCGCATAAGCAGTTACTTTTGCTTCTCCAAGAATTTCCAGCGTTGTAGATGGATCATGGCTGATAATTACTGCATCCCTCCCAGTATATCCAGCCTTTATTAGTTCAATTCCTATGGAGGAAAGTACGGGATTAATCTCTTCAAAACTATGCCCAAGAAGTACTATCTGTGGAGGGATACTTTCAACTGATATTTTCTGGCCCACTTCTGCCAGCTTTATGAGTTCAATACCTTTAATTACATGTCCTACAACTGAATGTACAAGACTTGAAAGCCGTTCTTCTTTGGAGATATAAGTCCTGCCTGCTCCGTATCCTACTGTGCGGATCGAAATAGCACCCTCGCTTCTCGGCTCAAAATTTTCGTATGGAACAGGTTCTCCTTTAAGGCTATCATCCGAGATGAATGAACTAGTAAACAGATCTACAGTAAGTGTTCCTTCACGGGTCAGGGCATAAAATTGTTCTGCTCCTATTGGAGAATTTCTGGAAAGCTCAACCTCAATATAAGTAAATATCCCATTCCCATTTTCAAGAGGTGTAGAAAGGTCAGTAGTGAATGCTTTGTTTGAGAGTTGTTCCCATTCTATAATGGGCTTGATATTCAAAATGCTATCATCTCTCGAAAGTCTGAACAAAATTTGTCTCCCTGTTACTATTTCTGCAAATACACTGTCCTTAGGAGCCCCATACTCTGCAGTATGCCTTTGTCGTGAAAATATAAGATGAGTATTACTGGGATCAAAACCTCCTGCACCAAAAAGGACATCAAATGTTTCAAAACTTGTGACTTCGTGCAAAGGCTTAATATCGGCCTCAAAAGGCCCGAAAGCCAGACCGTCAGGACTAGCCCAGTGGACAGGTTTTCCCTCATATTCTTTAAAATGCTCAGTCCATAGTTTTCCTGAGGGAGACTCATGATTTTTAAGTTCGATCCTAAATTCCCCCTTAGGAGTATTGATAGCATATTCGGTGATTATTTCCATCCTTTTCGCAGCAGTCTCTTTCAAAATAACAATTGCTGTATCAGCTATGTAGGGAGCTCTGGAAATTTTAAGGACATCTCCAAGGGTAGAGCCTGCAGGTAAAGTATAGTTTTGACCGTTCACCTCTACGCTGATCTCATTACTCGTAATCAGCACCTCATTTTAGCATTTTTTTTATACAAAAAGGTGGCAGAATATTTATAGTTCTTCTGCAGCTTTGATCCATTCTTCTTCAGTGAGCTGTGAAAGTACATTCTTCGGTTTACCTATATCTACGATCTTCCCTTCCCGCATGAGTGCCACACGGTCACATATCTCGTTTACAAAATCCATGTCATGAGAAACTATAACAAAGGTTTCCCCGATTTCNNTCTCTAGCTTTAAGAATGGAAGTTGCCACAGAGATCTTAGTAATTGGGTCCATCGTCCCTGTAGGTTCATCCATTATTACAATTCTCGGCTCCTTTATAAGTACCTGTGCAAGTGCAATTCTATGCCGCTCTCCTTCACTTGTTTCATCAGTCATTTTGGATAAAATAGCTTTTGCTTTTTCTTCTTCAAAGCCTGCAGCTTTGAGCGTGATTAAAGCTTTTCTGACACCAAGTTCGAAAGGCAAGTCCAAGCTGATAGATTCAGTGAGGTTATCTATTACAGAGCTTTGAGTGTAGAGACCGTATTCTTGGTGTAAGAATCCCATATATTTGGTTGCCCTTCCTTTATTTTCGACTCCCAGCTGTGTCATATCAACCCATTCGTCTCCCACACGAACCTGAACTCCCCCAGATGTAGGTTGTAAAATTCCCATCAGAATCTTTGAAGTGGTAGTCTTGCCTGCTCCGCTAACACCAACTAGCCCAAATATCTCACCTTCTTTTACATCAAAAGAGATTTTATCCACAGCTCGTACTACACCACGATCTACCGATATATAACGTTTAGAGAGATCCTTTACTCGGATTATAGGCTCTCCGATCATTGTGTTCTTTTCTTGCTTCACCATGCATATGCTCTTCATAAATACTGCAGAGACCTCAAGAGATTTACCCTCCTGAACGATCTCTCCATTTTCAAGGAGAATCGCCTTATCTGCTAGATTTTCGATGACCTCAGGCCAGTGGGAAGTAAAGATCATGCTCATATTGTAATTCCTCACTGCTTTAATAATTGCATCATGCACTAACTTTGCAGTCATTGGATCGAGGGTACCGGTAGGCTCATCAGCTATCAAGAACAAGGGATTTCTTACCAGCTGTCTCGCAAGTACAACCCTCTGTTTTTCTCCGCCTGAAAGTTCTCTTGCAACATGCATCATGCGGTGGCCCAGGTTTACTTCTTCCAGCAATTCAACAGCTTTTTTTACGGAATTCTGTCCCTGATATCCAATCTCATGCAGGGAGTTTATAACGTTTACAATAACTCTTTCATCGCCATAAAGAGCAAAGGAACGCTGCAACATGATTGCAATTCTTTTGGTAATATCTTTCCTTATCGGATCATAAAGGGAAAGTTTTATAAAATCAGCTTCAAAAGCTTCGAGTATCTCTCCACAAACCGGGCACTTCTGGTTCTTCATACTTGGACGTTCTATGTATCCGCACTTCTTGCAGCGAGCAAGATGGTAAATTACTTCACCTGATATATTTTTATAAGATTCAGTCCCGCGCAACACATGCATCAGAATTGTTTTTCCTGACCCACTTTTTCCCAAAACTCCAACTATTTCCCCTTCATTGATGCTTAAATTTAAATTTTTCAGCGCTTTAAGACCTTCAAAATCTACATTTAAATTTTTAATTTCAATGAACACTGGCATTAATTCTCCTCCAAATTGTGAGCTGCAAATAACTTTATGGTGGTTCTTTCTTGCCTGCTTGAGCATGTCGTTGAAAGTGAAAAGCTATGACTTCAAGTAAATAATGTACGATATAAATAATAAATTTCACCCATTTGGACAACAAATACATGAGAGGAAACATTACATAAATATACCGTATTATTTTTCCAATGTTAACATTAAAAATTAGGATCATTTAGAAATTTGGCCCATTAATATTAATTTGATTTATAATAAAGGATTTAGTAAAAGCCATAAATATCGTCATATGCCAATAAATGATATATATAAGACTCATTAAAATCAGAGATTTATCAAAATTCTCTTTATTAATTACATGCCATATAGGCCAATTATAGCCTTTTTACTACATCCACAACTTCAATTATATCATTAATTTTCATATCTGCTGCTTCTCTCAGTTTTTTAGGTCTTTGGTCTCCTTGTTGTGTTGTCATTATCCCCACGTCTGCTGCTCTAAGAGCCAGTATATCATTGATCCCATCCCCTACCATAACTACTTTTCGTACTTCCTTTTCAGTCCAAGCACTAGATTCTCCTTCATGACAGTGTTTGAAAGAGGGAATACCTTTTCCTGAGAAATGTTTATAAATTCAGCAAGTTTCGTGAGGGCGAACACTCCATCCCCTGACGCTATATAAGTATCCATTTTCATGGCCTGGAGAGTCTGAACAGTTTGGAGGGTAGTGCTGAATACATGCCCGCCTGTACTAAGCACATAGGGCACGCTTTTTGCCTCTGAGTCAATTATCAAGCCAGAAGCACGATAAAAAATATCCGGGCATCGGTATGTAACCATTTCCAATACATCATGCAACTAGCTTATACAAAGTCCTGCCCCTTCTATAATCTCGTAGGCAATAGCTGGGGAAAATTTTCCTTTTGAACAGCTTATACCAATTGAAATCCTATGTTCTCTTATAAACTCAAACAAAGGCATATTTTTCCTTGAACCCAGGATTATATCGCTTTCGGTATTAAGAACAACAAGTCCACATCCATTTTTTTGAGCGACAATAGCAGTGCTCTCTATATTTTCAAGAATATTACCGGTGCTGACTTCCTTTGCAACCCTGTACATATATAGGAGGGTTCCAGCACTGTCAAAAATCACTGCAATTTTTTTAGCCATATTAAGTAATAAGCTGTAAAATAAAAAAAATCTATGTAAAAACCAAAAGAACTGCAAGGAATTGGAATTTTATAAAAAAAATGAAAACGTGGATTAAGTCAGATTTATCCTTTCAAGTAATTGATGCCCCTGATAGTAGAACACCGATAAAAAATCCAAGGATTACTCCTGAATTCAGGAAAGGAAGTCCTGCCTGTGGTTTTCCTTTCATTACGAGAACAAAAAGCACTACAAACCCTGCAAGGGTACCCAACATTGCTCCTAGTACTGGATATGTGTTTCCTCCAGTGGTATGTATAAAAATGCTTGCTGAGACCACAAGAAGCGTGGGCATTATGGCATCCCCAAAACCCATAAAAAAAGCTTCTCGTTCCTCTCCCTTTTTAACTTTTTCTTGTAGGAAGGAATACTTTGAGTGTTTTGGGATCACGAATAAAATGGGGAGCTTGAGATCCATAATACCCTCAGCGATGGTTATCATATGCTTTGTCCTGTACACTGATATGGCATCATAAATTGCAAGGAGCATTAGGAGAAACACAACCGGGATAACTGAAAGGGAAATCCCTATCAAAGCACTGACCCCACCTGCAGTGCAAACTCCCACAAGGTCAATTAAGTACCATTCAGGATACTTGTAAAGCAGCACTGTCACTCCTACAGATACCAGAATTGAGACAATAGCTTCAAACCCGGAGAGAGGTGGCAGGAGGGTGAAAAGAGCATAGAATACATAATAGAGAGTGCTTATTATGGCGAAATATATGAGGAAACTGATAATAAATTTCATCTTTTTCTTTATTGCGATCAAGACAAACAAAGTGAAAACCAATATTAATCCCATATAATAGATAACGTTGGACAGTTGAGTTGGGTCCTCAAAAGTTTTCATCCCGCTAACTTCCATGGGTGTGGATAAAAACAGTGCAAGAACCTGTACCGTAATGATAAGTCCTCCCATAGGAAGAATAGGTAAATAATCTTTAATTGATCGTTCGCTGGAATGCAAGTGTTAAACTCCTTAATTCTTAGAATATGCCTTTTTTTATACTTTTTTAGATTTAACTGCCTTCTGTCTTCGTGCATTATATGTAATATTCCCTTTACCGGCAATTTTTTTATTTTCAACCTTTTTTCTTAGGTAAGGAATATTTTTCTACCAAAGGCTGAAATAGAGCGTACTTTTATGCCCCTTTTCAACATCATCTATATAAAGGACTCGGATTTCTTTCGAAAGCCAAGCCTAGTAGCAGAGAAGCTTATCTTGTATCAGCCTATCTTGTATCAACTGTTAGGAGTTAATTAGATCAAAAATATCTCCGCAATGTGGGCTGCTAGTTAATTATTAGAGTTTTATGAATAGAGTTGCATGAAGGTAAAATTTTTATTAAGGTGGATATTTTGTGCTCCTTCTTACCTAAAAACTAGCCGAAAATTGTTGTGATGTATGACAACATTTACTATGACTAAATGTACAACATAAAGAATACTTGAATTATAGACCTATAGCAATTTCTAATACATGCCATTATTGACTCTTCGAATAGGTTCTTAGACACAAATATTTAAATCCAAATTCTATTACAAAAACTTGATAATTAGAATTATTTAATGTTAAGTTGTTGACATGTAAAATTTTGAGATTTTTTAATGTCGTCTGGGTTATTGTTCAAATGAGGTCAATTGATTGTGAAATTATGGTAGATTTTGACTACTCCAGAAGATATTAAAAAGTCTCCAAATTCTCTTTTCCAAAGTATCTAGGACTTACGCAATTGAGGTGGAAAATCAATAGCATTAAACTTACAACATTTTAAAAAATAGTCTTTTGACTATACATTTATCATACTTGATTTTGCATCATAAGTGAGTAAGTTCTAACATTTATAATATCATTTTACTTATTGGAGATTTCTATTTTTCCTTCTGCTTCGTTTCGGTTTTCTCTTTCTTGAAAAGGACTTGCGGATCTTCTCTGCATAAACTAAGCCTATTTTGTGGGGCTTTGACAAGGTGTTCTAAACCTTTAAACGTGTACCTTTTTTCCCGCGTTCCTTGAGCTCCATATGCTCTATGAGTCACATGAGCTCCATGAGTCAAGGTTATAAATTTTTTCTGATTTGGTGTGAAACTGATTAAATTCAGAGATTTTAACACATAACTTTTCCAACAGTATTAATTTAGATAGTTGTGTTCTACCTTATAATGTAGCTTTGAACTTGTAACGATATTCAGTTTAAAATTTTTGGCTTAAAATAACTATTTTGCAATTTAAATTTTGTTGTTCAGATGATAATATTGAAAATTATATAAATTTAACAACTAAATATAATGTAACACAAATTTTAATAGATCCAAAAATATAATTTATACAGTAGAACGTTTTCTTTGTAAAGTGAANNAAAAAGCTAGATAATGATATTGTTGTTTTTGCTTTTACTTGAAGAACACTTAACTATTCCTTTGTAATAATTAATATATTTTGACAAAAAAGGTGAACAAATTATTTGATGAATCTTTATTTAATCAAATTCTAGACACACAATTACATCTAAACATAAAATCTTACAAAATTCTCATTTTAGCTTTTTATAATAACTACGATTATTGTGCCATATTTTTGACTGGAGAGATTTTAAGCTACTATGGATGATGTTAATTAATACCTATGTTACCCGTATTCCAATATATATGTAACACAGGATATTGTGAAAACATGACAATAAATTTGACAAAAAAACGTTGATGTAATATATCTATCCTAGAATTTATTAAAGGTATATCCCATAAGTAATTCAATGAAGTGGTTTCTGGTAACTATTTGGACATTGTGCTTTAGATTAAAGAAAATATAAATTTTTTTGGATACTACAAATTTGACGCAATGATATTATGAATTATCATTTTCTGAAAATTTTAACCAATTGTTAATATCATCCAATTCTACGAAACAAAAATTTAATAGTCTGTATTTGGTAAAATAAAACCATTAATTACTTTTTAACGAATAGGACTTACGCAGTTTAATAAAGATATCAATAAGTTTTAACTTCAAACTGTTTAAAGCATAGATTTAACTACAATGTCCAAAGTATTTGATTTTATATCTCAAGTGCGTAAGTCCTAAAGAATATATAGACGATCAATCAAATCAGAAATTTATCTAAATTATATATATTAAGAGCAGAAACTAGAAGAAAAATCTAAAAAATGGCAATGAAATAGATAATTATGAAAGGAGAAAGCCATGAAACCGAAGATAAATTCAACCAGTTTTGGCTCTATCACGATTAAAAGCAAGACCTATGAGCATGATATCATTATCCATAAGGATGGGCTGATAGAAAAGCGCAGGAAAAAGCTTTCGAAAAAAATCTACGGAACCTCCCACAAAATCTCGCTTGCTGAGGCCAAATACATTTATGACAAGGGAGCAGGGGAGCTAATTATTGGTACCGGCCAGACTGGATACGTTGAACTTTCAAGAAAAGCTGAAAAGTTTTTCGAAGAGAAAGACTGCAAAACAAAACTTATTCCCACCCCAAAAGCAATTAAACTATGGAATAGAAGTAAAGGAAAAGTAATTGCAATGTTCCACGTAACCTGCTGATATTTATTTTGACTTCCAGAATTTTGAAGGCCAAAGATCTATCTTGAGAGTAAAAAGCTAAAAAAACAGTACAAGAGACAAAATATGAACAAATAATACTAAGAGGATTTTGGAAAACCTCTGATTTAAACAAATTGCTTATATAGGATTTATAAATAACGAGCAAAAAACGAGGGATTATCAAAATCCTCTTATAAAAATAGGTCGAATTCGAATGAAAAAGTTTAAAAATTGGTGATTCGTACCTTTCTCAAACCCGATCAAACTTCTCAATAACTTGTTCCCTAATCCAATTTATATCATGAAGGAATGACTCGATATTCGTTTTTATTCTCTAAAACAACATTTTTTCCAATATTCACTTCTTCCGTAGTCTTCCTGGAAACGTCGCTTCAAATTTTATTTGCGCTTTAATCCACTTGACACTCCTACAAGCAAGACACCTTTTCTAAAGGATCACATACTTTAAAAATATCCTATAGATACTCTTTTGTGGTATATCTGTATTGGCCTTAAATGGCATTGTTTGGTTCCTACACTGGATAAAGTAGGTATCTCAATATAGAAATTCTGGTAAAAGCTTTTGACTCCTATTAAGTGGTTTAAACGGTTCGATCGGCATCTCCCTCATTTCTTGCAAGTGCTTTCTGAATCCAATTAGATACTTTTTTATACTGCGTTGGCGCATCAATTCAAGAGATTTAACTCCTGCTCAGCCTTAGTTAAAAGTTCATCGGAGTTTTTCCGGTTCATTCAGTAAAATGTTTTATGGCTAGCAGTAATTCCTTTCAGTGTTCAGCCGCGGGTTTAGAGTCTCAATCCACTCAATGATTTCCGGATCGTTTAGTAAGTCATAAATTCTCACAAATCCTCCATAATATGGATATACTTCCTTTTGGACTTGAATACTTTAATGAAGTATCTCCACATAAGAATTTTTAAATATTTTATAACATGGAAATTTTGGTAATGAAGGAAATTTTTACAGATACACTAGAGGTATAACTATGGAAACTAGAGATACAGTATTTCTTGTTGTGATGGTTCTGTCATCCTTCCTTTTATCCTTTGAATGGCTTAGGAGATTTGAATATGCATCCACAAATCCACTAATTATTCTATCGGTTATGATCTTAGTCGGAACACTAGCTGTTATGATCATCTCTATCAACAACAAACTTCAGGAATTTGAAGATAAGATAGAAGCAAAAGATCGTACCCTCAAAGTAAATATGGAGAGTACGGAAACAAAAATTGACGAAAGAATGAATGAACTCTCAAGCAAAGTTGATAATACAATTTGCGAATTCAACCGCAGGAAATACCATTAAATTTTACTAATTACCATTAAGTATGCTCATAACTTCACTTCTTTGGTAGAAATGAAATTTTGAATTTATTATTAAAGAAGGTTATTTTTTTGATTTGAAATTTTTCTGACAAATAAATATAATTGTGTGTTTTAAAATATGTAAAAACCTAGCAATTCATCCTTTATGGCATAGATATACTCACTGAACGGAGAAAAGTACATGCATTATTAAATAATTTATTAGTTTAACTTTGATTTTACTCAATTTTAATAAATTAAGTCCTATTCATCACCATTTTAATGGAAAAATATGTTAATTTTTTCATTTTAAATCATATACATNNTACAATTGAGGAATATTCAAAACCAAAGTCATTTTAAATATAATGGATCATATCTCACACATTTTGAATTATTATTACTCAGAGTTAGTATTAATTTGATGATACTTGTGTTAACAGGTAAAGAAGGAAAGTTAATATGCACCTCAATCTGGAACCTATTGGCATCATTAAGAAGGTTGCAAATAAGTCGGAGATTTTAATTTATTCTGATTTTGAACAGGTCATACAAAATATTTTTTCGACAATTGAAGAAGGAGCTGAAGTGGGCCAGAAAATCCTGGTTATTCACAAAAACAATAGTAAGAAACTGGAAGATGGTCATCAGGTTCAAGTAACAAAAGCGACATTATTAAGAAGAAAAGGTAATTTGCTGACAATATCTAAAATTGAGGCAAACGAGGATTCTGTGATCGATGTTCGACTTGATCTTATTGCCTAATTCTTCAAGTTATCACTACACTCAAAAGCTGATAAGGCTCACTTGTTCTTGAAATCCTCTTTTTTCCTTGTTAGAAAGCTGATAATCTTTAGGAAAGTTTAGGTCATCCCAAAGCTATTGAACAGGAACTCTGAACATTTATATTTATTTAAAACTCAACATGTGATAGTCATTCTTTCAGCCATAACTGAAATTCTGGCAGTGTCTGTGAGTTTAGTACTTCACTAACTCTTAATCGATGACTCAAAAAATCAAATCTACTTTTTGTAGCTATTATAAAAGATTATTGACAGCATAGAAGTATCTTTTTTGCTTAGTAAAAGAGTTGTTGGAAACCTATTTCGAAAATTTATCTGAAAGATTTATACTCCGGCGATGAAAGCTAGCAGAGCAAAGAACATTGCGATCTTGAACATTTTCGAAGATTTCGCTGGATTTTTGAGAGCGAGGATCTGGTGGATAGCCGCAAAGAAACCCAAGTCTGCCAGGAAGACGAAGTAAAGATAACGCAGGCCAAGTACTGACATAAAGTAAGGAAGAGGGCTTAAAAATATGGCAAGAAAACCTATTAGCACTGCAATATAGCTTGCTTTTTTTGCTCCTATCCTAATAGGTAGGGTATCTATTCCTTCCATCTTATCTCCCTCCATATCTTCGATATCCTTAACAATTTCTCTGGCAGTAATAGCAAGAGCTGAAAGCACAAAAAGCACAAAAAGAGCTTTAAGTCCGTCAAATCCAAAAACTGAAGCTCCGAACAAGAATGTTGAACCAGTAAGATAGCCTATACTTAGGTTTCCTAAAAAAGGAGTACTTTTAAGAGTTTTTGCATACAGGATAAGCATTAAAGAATTGAAAAAAGCAATAAACCCACAAATCTGTTGAATCGAAAAAGCCAGAAAAGTTCCGAAAGCAAAAAGGAGAAAAGAAAAATATAAGGCTTTCTTTAATTTCACCCTTCCAGAGGAGATAGGTCTTTCAGGACGGTTGATTGAATCTATCTTAAAGTCATAGTAGTCATTAATGGCATTTCCTGCACCGGAAATCAGAAATACTACCAAAAACACAAGCCCCATATCAAGAAAGGGGTAATTTTTCAAATGAAACAAGTCAAAGGCATCTGATGCCATAATATTTTCAGCTATAAATGTTCCTGTTGTAGCCGCAAAACCTGCCATAAGGCAATTTTTGTATCTAATCAGTTCCATATATTTGCGTACCCAGGCAGACATCAAAAGATAGCAGCTTTATGAAGTATTAAAAGTATCGGATCTTTCCAGCCTAAGTTTTGCCAGCCTAGTTTCTCTTCTACGATTCCTTAATATAGTACTTTATTGTGTGGCTGTCATATTTCCAACTGTACTATAAAATATATTTTAGATAGCTCTAAGAAATACCATTTTTCAATAAATTATTCACACATATGTTAATTTTCAAAAGTAGATGCCTTCCAAAATTAATGATTGATGTTTTTATGATTCAATTCTCAGTTAAGGACCGATGTATTTTTACGCATTGAAGTTTTATCTGCCTTTGTCTAACAGAAAGCAAAATAAAAAAAGCTGTAGAATGGAAAATTTTGCTATGAATATTCCAGTTTATATTTATTCTATTTGATTCCTGTTGTACTTTCCTTCATGCTGTAAAAACTACATTTATCCTTTTCACATCCCATAAAGACCCCAGCTTTTCTGTAATGTCCTCTTTGATTGCCGAAGCAAATTGGTGATCTGCAGGCAAGTCTACAACCACCCTCACCACTCCATCTTCAATACTTGTTTTAAGGATAAGGTTCGTGCGTATAATATCAAGGCCTGTTAGTGGGTTCATAACGTGCTTGAGCTTGCTACGGACAACTTCTTCAGTTGTGATTTCCTTTTCGATAACAAGTCCGTGCTTTTCTTCATAGTCCCGAATCGCAGAACGCAGGCCCTCAACTGCAAGCACTGAGCAGTGGGCTTTGATAGGAGGAAGCCCTCCAAGCTCTTCAGAAGCCAGTTTCCATGTTATCTTCTTTGCCTCATCGAGAGTCTTTCCACGTGCAAGGTCTGTAATGACAGAAGCTGTGGCAATATTTGAGGCACAGCCGTAAGATTCGAATTTTATATCTTCAATAACCTTTGTTTCTGGATTTACCTTAATATAAACTGCAACCATATCTCCACATGCCTGGCTTCCTTCAAGGCCTTTTCCATCAGGATTCTCTATATTTCCCACATTGTGTGGGTTCCTGAAATGCTCCAACACTTTTTCACTGTAAGGAAACTTCATTGTCTCACCGATCTCTCCGTCTTTAAATTATATTCTGCTTTTCATCTATTCTACTTTTCCTGTGCTTATTTTTACTCTTCGTTAGATTTTATTTTCTTCCAAGTGGGCTTATTTCCCTGAGCCTTGCCACAATTTCACTCATGGCATCAATTGCCGCATCAGCATCTCCCATATGATTGTAGCGTCCGAAGGTGAAGCGTACCGAACCATGGGCTCTCTCATGGTCTCCTCCTATACCTCTGATTACATGGCTTGATTCAAGAGAACGGCTAAAACAAGCTGAACCTGTGCTTACTGCAAAACCCTTCATATCCATATGCAAAATTATGGATTCTCCCTCTACATAATGGAAAGTTAGATTTGCATTCTGTGGTAGACGTTTATTTCTGTTTCCGTTGAGGGTAACATCCGGGATTTCGGAAAGAGATTTATCAATTACCCGATCTCTCATTGCCTTAAGATGTCTTATTTCTTCTTCGTTTACGAGTTCTACAGCCTTTCCAAAGCCTATAGCTCCGGGAATGTTTTCTACCCCTGCCCTCAAGTTGAATTCTTGAAAACCTCCGTCCATGAATTTATTTATCTGGGTATCTTTCCGGATAAAGAGAGCACCTATTCCCTTTGGGCCATGAATGGTATGCGCGGACATTGTTATTAGGTCTATGGGCAATTCTTTCACACTGAGGGGAAGCCGTGTAAAGCTATGGGTAGCATCGGTATGCAGGAACACATCTTTTTCTTCACAGATTTCTGAGATAACCTTCAGGTCCTGCACTGTTCCTATTTCCTGGTTTCCGTGCTGAATCGAGACAAGAACTGTCTCTTTTGTGATTGCTTTTCTTAATCCTTCGATATCTACAAATCCCTCTGCATCCACATCCAGAAAAGTCACATCAAAACCCTGTTTTTGGAGGGCTTTTGCCGTGTTCAGCACAGAAAAATCCTCTATCTTCGAGACAATAATATGCTTGCCTTTCTTTTCCTTAAGGGCCCAAGCTATTCCTTTAAGCACTGTATTACTCGACTCCGTGTCACCAGAAGTGAAAATTACCTCGCCGGAGCTTGCTTCGAGTTTTGAAATTATGCTTTCACGGGCTCTTTCAAGTCCTTCTTTTGATTCTATTCCGATAGAATAGCCAAATTCAGATGTAGCTACTGCATATGTATCAAAAAAGTAAGGCGTCATTGCCTCAAGTACTCGTTCATCCAATCTGGTGCTTGCGGCATTGTCAAGATAAATTATATTCTCAAATATTTTTTTCCCCTCCTCAGCTTGGATAATAAATTCTTCGTTTTAAATTTAAAATTTTAGAGTTTCCAGCAAATTGCTGGAATTTTAGGATTAGAACTCTATGTATAATAATTTAGTTTATTATACAGATTGGAGTCGAAACCAAAAATAGTTTCACATCTTTAAATGTAAAAGAATTTATTTCAATTGAAATAAGAATGTTTGCAATAGCACAATCTCTCAAACAATATGAAGTGTTAGAAATTGCCATCAAACATATGTTCCTAGAATTTTTTTACTGAAAAAGACCAATTTGGATCTATAGAAGATCCTGTTAAACAAGAATAATCCAGCTATATTTATAAATATATAAGAGTTAGTTAGGTAAGGCTCAAATATTCTGTTATTATGATTATTAACTCTCCTACAATTGAAAGCTATAAGAATTGCAATGATAGTAAATATTACAAATGCTAAATATGATAATATTATTATTTATATATGATACAAGCTCATTACCAATAATAACGTTTCATAATTTTTAATAATATTTTACCAACAATTACATCGGCTATGACTCCAAATATAAATTCAATGATATTTTGTAATAATGGGTATTGATTTTCGATATCTTTAACATATATCCTATCAAATTTTAAAATATCCAACATAGCAATATATAAAAAAAATTATAACCGTCTTTATGGTTTTAATTATGAATATTACTAAACCTATAATAATAGCTATTCATCACAAAAGATCAGATTTTAAAGATATATAATACCGAAAAGAAAACTTATAAAGTAATAAAACTAATACCACTTTGTACAAAAGATACGCAAGTTTTTCGAAGTAAATTAGATACTGTTAATGTGTGCAACATCAACAATATTATCTCAAACCAGTTTATGATGAATTATTATTTTCATAATGGTTAAATTTTTTTAAGACTCGAAATATATTCATGCCTCTATAGCGCTGTCACATCTTTTATCTGAGATGTCTCATGCCATTTCCAATCCCAATAACAAACATTGTCATCATGAATTGTGTTATGAGATCCTTAAGGAGTATGAGCATAAATAATTGCCGAAGATGAATGATTAGGTTCTACAGCAAACGATCCTGCTAAAAGAATTATTACCAACAAAAATCTTACCCCTCCAGATAATGAAATATTAAACTCTGATTCGATCAAATTTGAAATCGGCGGAAACGATATAAAAACTGCCATAAACATGAATACAGCTGGAAAATATTCATGTTCGATAATCATTCCTAAAGCAATTACTATAAAGAACAATCCAAATATCTAACGGAGTATACCGGTTAACGTTATTTTTATGGGTTCTTTTTGATCCATCTCTATACTCCAAACCATTTTTTTATTTAATATACAAAATAATGATCTTTATATTAATGTATATTACTTAATCCCAGTTTTTGCAAAGTTAAAGACTTGATTTAGTTTCATCTGACCACATATTTCCGGAAATAGGTAGGATCAGGGGAACTCGGCATATCTTGACAACTAGAGCTCAAAAACCCTCCAAAACTCCAATAAAAAGATTTGCATTAGATTCCCTTGCTTTTGGGTATAAGAGCCCAAAACTCACCAGTAACTTCTATTCCATTGTAAGATCTTCTTTCATTATGCTCAGAATTTCCATGGTCATTTTGATGGATATTATCCTTCCTCATATTTCCTTGAAATCATTCATCTGTCTTTCATGTGAAGCAACTTTAGCCTTATATATCGTATTTTTACCATCTTCCTGCCAAATCCCAGCATATCATCTTGGGAAATAGCTTTTTTCAAGCTCTCCTTTTTCCAACAGCATTAGTCCCCAGAAAGTGAAATAACATGGAGATTCCCATGCCCATTTCCAAGGCTCAGTTTAAATTATCAGTAGACGATATAATTTATCTATATCACCAGTATAATTACCGTCTTTTCTACTATTTCGATTCCTCTTACCTTCGTATCTTTATCTCCCACTCTTTTCCTCCTTCTTTATCCTCAATTTTCAGCACTTCGAGCCCCATTGCTTTGCAGGCCATAGGAATCTCTTTCTTAGATGCTGGATGCGTGCCCTTTACAATTAAAATGTCCCCTGGAGATGCTCTCTTGAATGCTTTTCTGCATACTACCAGCGGAACCGGGCATATTTGCTCCCGGACGTCGATTTCCATTTTTGCCATTATTCTTACTCCTTTATTCGAAAAAGAGAAGGTTCTTGACAGCAGTTCCTGCTGTCTTACCCTAAATTCATGTATAAAAAATATATAATTTTATCGTGTTGTAAATACTATTATAAGAATTATCCTGGTCTTCGTATTCGGAACTGTTTTTTTCTTCAGAGCGCTCTCATGATTGTCTAAGGGCAATTCTCTCTTAAAATGATGAGCTAACCAGATTTATTTAAGTGAATGTTAACACATTCCCATGACCTTAGGAATCTTCTCTAAATCAGCCTCGGATCTCTAGAAGATAAAACTCATTTAACGATAGATTGCACTCACTTCTACTCATACACTAAACCCCTTTATTTTTTATTATTTTCTGGAATTGTCAAAATTAGCATTGATTCCTAGCAATTAACAAACATCAATCAAAAACCCAGAAAACAACTATAAGTCTCATGTTTTTCGTAGACATAACTTTAGTTCTTGTTCTGGAGTTATTATCAAATATAGAAAAAAAGAGGACATCACTCGTTTTGGGAAAATACAAGATATTATTGTGCTTACTATTTTCAGTAACTCATGGGCATGATTAAACAGATGAAGGAATTACTCGAATGAAGCTTCTCCCTCGGAGGGGCAGTTCACTGGACAAAAATTCATTTACCTGAAAGCTTAAAACCTAATGCCACCTTTACTACTAATTATCCATGACAAGCAAATCCAATGATAGTGAAACAAAAATTGAACATGATGTTCATACTCAGAGAAAAAGCAGAAGAATACAAAAGAAATATGATGAAAATATATCTAGATATTTTTCTGGTTCCTATCATTTAGAGGCTGAAGTTCCGACAGATGTGGTTATAGTCCGTTACGGAGAACTTGCTCTCAAAAGTCCTGGAATTAGGAACTGGTATGAGAAAATTCTTATAAAAAACATTGTGGCAATGTTGAATTCGAGAGGAATTCCATATTCTCGAATTCGTCGGGAATGGGGCAGGATATTCATCGAGACTATCGATTCTCATGCTGCCGAAGCGGTAGCCGATGTTTTTGGGGTTGTCTCAACTTCCGCTGCGTTGACAACAGAACCCAGCCTTGAGGATGCAGCTAGTGTATGTGCGGCTCTTGCTCAAAAATTTATTCGTGATGGTGAGTTTTTTGCAATCAGAGCAAGGAAAAGTGGAAACCATCCTTTTTCCTCAGTAGATATTGGTAAAGCCTGTGGAGATGCTGTCTGGAATTCCATGGAGAATGAAGGAAAAAAACCTAGAGTTAACCTGACATCTCCTGATAAGGAGATCTTCGTCGAAATGCGGCAAAGCTTAGCGTATATTTATTTGAGAACATTTATTGGGGTTGGAGGACTTCCACTTGGCACACAGGGCAGCATGGTAGTTCTAATATCAGGAGGACTTGATTCACCGGTTGCTGCCTGGATTATGATGAAACGTGGAGTTATGATCATTCCGGTCTATTGTAACAATACTCCTTATGCCCAGAACGAGGCAAAAGAACGTGCTTTTGATTGCATTCGCCAACTTCATAAGTGGGCTCCAAGGCATCAGTTTACAACTTATGAGATTCCTCATGGTCCTAATCTGCAATCCTTTATCGCAAAATGCAATCGGAAAAATACCTGTCTTCTCTGTAAACGAATGATGTACAGAGAAGCCTATGAGATTATGAAAAAGGAAAAAGCAAGTGGAATTATCACCGGCTCTTCCCTCGGACAGGTAGCATCTCAAACTGCTGCCAACATGTACGCTGAGATTTATCAACTTCCAGTTCCTGTCTACCACCCTTTGATTGCCTTTGATAAAACAGAGATTATGGATATGGCCCGTAAAATTGGAACCTACGATATCTCCAGTCGATCGGCAGGAAGCTGTACTGCCGTCCCAGAACGTCCAGAAATAGGGGCAAATTACGATATGATTGCGCTTGAAGAAAAAAAAATGGATATCGAAACTATGGTTTCCAGTGCTTTAAAAGCTGCACAGATTTTTAAACTCTAATATGGATAAAACCATTTTTCAGATTTAATTTATAATTCTCAGTAACCAAGAATTCCTATGGTTTTAGAGAAATTTATATTCCCACAGCAAACTGCGTGAATCATCATCTCTGGCTCCCTATACTGAGTTTCTTGCTGTGGCAGAAGCAAAGGAACAGTGAAGGAAGTACCTGTGAATGAGCACAATATCGTAACTGCAGATGCAACTGCTGAGAAGATTGAAGCGATAAAGCAGGAAACAGGCAAAATGTCTGTACTGATAATGATCGATCACTCTGATTATCAGTATGCCAATGAACATGATGTAAAAGGCATAGCAAAAGTTGCACATCAGTATGATATTCCTTTCCTATATAATGGTGCATACACTGTTGGCGTCATGCCAGTGGATGGAAAGGAAATTAGCGCGGATTTTGTCGTAGGCTCAGGCCACAAAAGCATGGCATCACCTGCACCTTCGGGAGTGCTGGCAACAACCGATGAATGGGCTCCCAAGATATTCCGCACTACGCAGATGGTTGGTGATGTCACAAAACGTAAGTTTGGCATCAAAGAAGTCGAGATGCTTGGCTGCACACTAATGGGTTCGACATTGATAGGTATGATGGCTTCTTTCCCTACTGTCAAGAATAGAGTACATAATTGGGAAGAAGAAGTAAAGAAGTCAAACTATCTGATTGATGGTCTACTTGCTATAGAAGGGGGTAAGATTCTCTCAGAATACCCACGCAAACATACCCTGTCAAAAGTTGACACAAGTAGAAACTTTGATATCATCGCACAGGGTCATAAACGCAAAGGGTTCTTCCTTTCAGACGAGCTTTCAAGCAAGGGCATTGTTGGAGAATTTGCAGGAGCTACGCGGGTTTGGAAATTAAACACATACGGGCTTTCCTGGGAGAAAGTTCGCTATGTAGTAGATACATTCCAAGGCATTGCTGAGAAATACAAACTTCAAGTAAACAGGGAGAATGATTCCAATGGTAGCAAATAACTATAAACTAGGAACTCTTGCCCTTCATGCTGGACAGAGTCCAGATCCAGCTACAGGAGCACGGGCAGTACCGATATATCAAACTACGTCTTATGTCTTCCGAGACACTGATCATGCAGCTAATCTTTTTGCCCTCAACGAGCTTGGTAATATCTACACCCGTATAATGAACCCTACCACTGACGTTTT
>PMJC01000058.1 GCA_003157235.1 Methanosarcina sp. | reverse complement strand
AATCGACAGATAAAAATCGACAGACTTAAAATTGCCTGACTAGTATAATAAAAAAGATAAAGAGCTAAGGATTATTTTATACGGCCTAAATAAAGGCATGAATTCGTAAATATAACCTTCTGCGATTCATTTTTCCTGATGATACATATCATTTTGTAATCAAATTCATTGCTCAAGTACCAGGACTTAATGCAAAGATTCATTTAACCGCGTGAATCCTTCTTTAATAATATCACAACGGAAAAACCCGCTGCCAGAATCAGCCCGATTATTATGCCAATTGTGGCGCCGTTTTCACCACCTACCATTCCCCCGATTGCAATCCCAAAGAAACCGAAAATAAGAGCAGATATGATTAACCCGGTAACAAAAGTTAAAATTCTCTCCAATTGAAGTGCAAAATTAGTTTTCTCCTCTTTTTTTGGAGGGTAAACGTTTGTGTCACATGTTTCATTGTCCATACTAATAGTTCACCTCTGGAGTAGACTAAACTGTCCCTTTATATATGTAATTATTTTTTTTTCTTGCATATTAAGTTACCTTGAGTTTTGATCTTCTTTTGAACTTTTGAGCGGCGATTTGAATATTACTGAATACGCACTGAAGTGAATTAGCCATAGCTGCTTCTGGTATTGGGGTGGCTCGATTGGTCAAATTTGTGGTGTATAAATATTACTATTCGAACCCCATAATGGAAAGTTCGATTACTTATGAATGGAGACAACGGTGACTTTTTAGATGGGCAAGCGGTAAGAAGAAGATTCATATTTATAAAAAAGGTTGGTAGTTAGATCGGAAATTAATACGTTAATCGCATTATGTGACATGAAGCTTGGTAGTTAGATCGGAAATTAATATGTTAATCGTACTATGGTGACATGAAGTACGGCTCTGCAAAAACCAGTGCCAGGCTACATCCCGTAAGTTATTTATACTATCCATAATAAATAGGGATATGTATAAAAGTCTCTAACTTTATTGGAGAGTGTGTTTTACCAGGATGTTGCACCAGAGGATGAATTTAACATAAACCTTCAGATGCGCTATTCGAAGTTTTCAGCTTTTTGTCTCGTTTTTAAGGGCTTTATGGTATTGAGCCTATATTTTTTAAAACCGAGGACACTATTTATTTTTAAGCTGGTTAAAAGAAATGCCTTCCATAAAACGGAATTGGACTAAAACCCAATAAAAACGAACTAAACACAAAATAAGAACAAACAAACACGGAATGCCTTTAGCCTTATTTGCGGGGTTAGTAAAGAAATGTCAGAAGAATCAGATGATTCAGATAGTAGTGATAGTAGTAGTCGTCAGAAAATACTCATTGCAGCCGGAATGGTGCTGTGCGTAATACAGTTTGCCTTCTTCGCGTATATGATCATGAAATTTGTCGAACTGGATTTTACCCGGGGTCTAGTATTTATGTCCCTTGCTTACACTTCAGCGTTCATTTACAGGAACCTGGAGAATAGAGGGGCAATACCAGTTGTAGATGAGAACTGATAATATGCGGCTTTTTTTAATGGGCCTGCATTTTCTACGTAGCTACCTACTCTGAATTTTTTCCCATCTCTTACTTATTTTATTACTAGGGAGCGCAGAGGGTCACGAATACCCCGACCTTTACAGGCTGTCCGATAATTACTATCGGTAATAGAATATCAGTTATCTATTACTGAATTTTTTAACTTTTTAATTAATCAGTATTCCTATTCCTTTATTCTTAAAGTGAAAAGTTCCATTTAATCCTGTTTACCGTTCTCATTTTCTCTTTTTTATTTGAGTAAATCCATATCTTCCTTAAATTGATTGCTGTACATATCAAATTAAATTCATTCCGGACTGATTTTAATCCTTTTGTGAGAAATTCTCTAAACCCAAGATTCTCTTTATAGTTTCCAATTGCAGGTTCTACTACCTGCTTCCGCTGTCCGAATATCTTCTTTGCCTCCTCTGTTTTCATTTTATCTGCTAATTGCTTTCTTTCTTTTGAGAACTCAGCTATTTTTAACTGTCTTACTCCATCCTTTCTGTTTGTACAGTTTTTGCTAAATTCACATTCTTTACATTCTGTTCCCTTGTAAATTTTATATTTTCTTCCCCTTTCCTTTTCATAGCTCTCATGTAGAAACTTTAACCTCTTTTTTTCAGGGCAAATAAATTTATCGATTTCCTCGTTATACTCAAAATTACTAATATCGAACCTAATATCTTCAACATTTTCCGTTGTTGTTTTAGTTACTTTTTCTTGCTCTGGGATGTATGGGTCTAATTTTTTAACATTCAAATAATGTATGTTATTTCCGCTACAATATCCAGTGTCTGCACATATCTTAGTGCCTTCTTTCAGTAAACCACAATTTTCTTCTACAAGTTCGATCTGTGGCTTCAATTGATACATATCAGATCTATCTTGACATACTTCATTTGCAACAATAATTCCCAGTTTATGGTCCACTGTTATTTGAGTATTATACGCCAGATCAAATGTTCCCTTTTTGTTTTTCATAAACCGAGATTCATGATCAGTCAAGCTCACTTTCTCAATGCTATCTTTTTCAAATTCATCCAAAGCTTCTTTAATTATGTCTTCGATCTCTTTTTTTCTAGTATCAGATTTATCCTTGTTTACTTGCTTTATATACTTCGCGGCTACAGCTTTTACTTTATATTTTTCACTTTCATTCAACTGATCGTAGCCACGGCAGTCTCCAAAATGTTCATCCTCAACTTTGTCTATTTCAATACCCTTTTTTAATTCACTCTTAACAAATTCTCCAACCACTTCTAAAACATCTTTTATAACTACATTGTTTTTTGACGCAGAGGCCTTCACTATAGATCCATCAACGCTTAATTGTTCAAGACCTATTACTCCAAGTTCTTTAGCTGCTTTAATAGTATTTTTGAACAATTCCACTATCAGTTTTTCATTTTCTTTTCTGAAGTCACTGATAGTTCTAAAATCGGGTTTTAGGTTTTCAGCCAAATACATATAAACTACATTTTCACGAACATTTCGAGCTATCTCTCGAGATGGTCGAACTCTATCAAGCATAGATTGTAGCAAAATCTTACACATTATGCTTGGATGATAGGCAGGGTGCCCAGAACCTTCATACCGAATTTCAAATTCAGTAAAATCTGCCATGTCTACAAAGGACTCAATCAAATAGCAGATATGATCTGATGGGATAAGGTCGCGAATATCTGGAGGCAAAGTCCAAACTTGATTTTTTGAGGATTTTATGAAAACCATAAATAAAAATATATTCAAATAATTATAAAAACGTTGTCATAATACTGTTTATAGCTTGAATTATCGACAGTAATTATCGGACAGCCTGTTTAGCAGTGGGATGAAGCAGAACCTCGCACGTAGTTGATTTCACTTCGAAATAGTCGATGGATGTTCATTCTGTAAATAATTAAATAGTTTCAAAGCGTATATAATATGATGATTAACGGCTACAAATACCGAATTTACCCAAATAAAGCCCAAAAGGTTCTTTTGGAGAAACATATCGGTTGTTGTCGTTTTGTCTACAATAAACTTCTTCACATTAAAAAGGTATTGTATGAAAAATTTAGAGCAAGTATTTCTGAATTTGACCTTAATACTCACATAACTGTTTTGAAAGATATATATCCTTGGTTGAAAGAAGTTAATTCTCAATCATTACAACAAGCAAGTAAGAATCTTAATTCTGCATATAACAAATTCTTCAAAGAAGGAGCAGGATTTCCAAAGAAAAAATCAAAGAAAAATCCTCTTCAATCATTTCAGATTCCACAACATTACCGAATTGAAGGTAAAAAAATATGGATTCCTAAAATTGGATGGATAAAAATAAAGCTTCATAGAGATATGATGCAAGGAAATATGAAGACTGCAACTATATCTCGAACTCCAACAGGAAAATACTATATCAGTATAATTGTTGAAAATGAGTTAGAATATCCTGAAAAACAAGAATATTCACATCCAACAATGATTGGAGTAGATGTTGGTAGTATTACCTTTGCTACACTTTCTACTGGAGAAAAAATAGATCATCCAAAATTCTTAAAATCCTCTATTAAGAGATTAAAATGTCTTCAAAAGAGAGTTTCGATGAAAGTAATTGGATCTAATAACCGTAGAAAGGCAGTAAAACATCTATCAAGAATACATGAATTAATTTCAAATCAACGTAATGATTTCCAACATAAAGTTTCAAAGAAGTTAATTTGCGAAAACCAAGCAGTAGCGGTTGAAACTTTAAACATTAAAGGTATGATGAAAAACCATTGTAGAGCACAAAGTACCGGAGATTCAGCATGGTATTCTTTCGTTTTGAAACTACAGTATAAAGCTGAATGGTTCGGTAAGACTGTTTTGAAGATTAATCAATGGCTACCATCAACAAAAACCTGCAATATTTGTGGATATAAACATCCCAATATGGACGAATCGATAAGAGAATGGCAATGTCCGGTTTGTAAAACATACCATGACAGAGACATTAATGCCGCCATAAACATTAAAAACTTTGCACTCGCGGAACGCGAGGAAGGGCTTGGGGACTCGTTTCCAAAAGGAAAGGGCATGAACCAAGAAGCTCCGATGCTTTAGCGCGGAGTAGTTCACGAGTAGTACACTTGAGCTTTGCAGGTGGACGTATAACGAAACATTTGCACTCAGAAAAAATGCATGGGAGTCAGAGCAAAAGAACATAGGTTACTATGATTCTAAGAAAATGATTCCGGAATGGAAGAAAGAGAAACCAGAACTCAAAACTGTTCATTCTCATACTCTTCAAGATGTAACTATGCGAGTTGATCTTGCTTTTCAAGCCTTTTTCCGTAGAGTTAAGGCAGGAGAAACACCAGGTTATCCTCGGTTCAAAGGCAAAGGTTGGTATGATAGTATTACT
>PMJC01000368.1 GCA_003157235.1 Methanosarcina sp. | reverse complement strand
ACCTTTGAGATATCGCCAATAAATTTGCTTACTAGTGATTAAATTTCCATATGCATTATAGAACAAAATAAGAAATATAAGCGCTTTGAACGAAAAGTCAGATGCTCTCAGGAAACTTAGAACAATAGCTTAATTGAATGTCAAATAACAATAATAGGAGTTTGAGTTATATGGTTAGAGATTTATTTATGTTTGCAGGCTTAAGTGAAAATTCGCAGATTGTATGGTTCAAGATTGTTTATTCGAAAGAGCCCGGATCTTTATCCTTAATAACTGATTTTCTTGAAAAAGAAAAGGCTTTCATTATGTTTGGTCATCTAGATAATTTTACACAAAAANNGAAAAATAAAAAGTCTGGAAGTTGTAAGTGAAGTAGAGTACGGGATTTCAAAATACGGGATGATTTATTCCGTGAACTTTCCCCTTAATGTAGCTGGAGTCAGGGGAGTAATAGCAAGAGCATTCACATTTGTTGATATCATTAAAAATCTCATCGAAAGCGTGCCGGGTGCAGAGGGGCTTCTAACCATTTCAGGTCTTAAGGAAGGGCTTCATGCGGCACAATACTTCAAGAGCATCATGCCGATTAATGACAGCAATTACGCAAGTGTTCTGGAGGAGTTCTACAGAGCAGCAGGCTGGGGAATTCTCGAAATTGAATGTAATCCAAAGACTTACGAAGGAAAGATCATTGTGAAAGACTCGTTTATAGCCGATGTTTACGGATCGTCTGACCAGCCTGTTTGTATCTTTATGAGTGGCTACTTTGCGGGTTACCTGACTGATTATTTTGGGAAGGATATCAGTGTAAGGGAGGTTAGCTGTAAAGGCACAGGAAATAATGTATGCGAACATATGATTTCGCTGGCGCCCTCGGCACAATCCAGGAATTCTAGCTAAGAAGGATAAACGGTGATCAACACACTAATGCCGTTTGGAATAATGAACTGCCTGTGGGAAAGAAGGGGATATATTAATATGATTCTATCCCCGCAAGAATCAGGGGCAGCACTTAGAAGAGCCCCTTGCCTGAATCCATACATGGAAAAACTTTTCTGAACAAACGATGACTATTGGCACAGCATCCAGATTTATATAGAGAACACAAATATTTGATATAGAGAACACAAATATTTGATCCACAAAACTTTACCACGATTTGGAAATCCAAATTTTTATTCTTGACCCTTTGCACACGAAGTGCCTGTTCTTATACGCAGGTTCAAGCTCTGTACCAGAAAAAGATTTTAGGGAAATTTTGCTACTAATCGAATTTCGAAAGATTTAAGGGTAAGTAATTAAGTTTAAAACTATGGACGATTTTTAAAAGTGTAATTCATTCGTGAGTGTACTATAATCATAATCCTGAGAAGTGCGATTTATGAACATTAAAATAAAATACATAGTTTTTGATCTCAATGGAACTCTGGTTGACGCTATGCCAATATATACCAGAGTCTTTTGTGATGTTTTAAAACGGCACACAGAAATTGAAAACTCTGACATTCCCAATATAGTAAAATATTCAGTTGCTGTAACTGGCACTCCGTGGGATGAACAATTTGCTTACGTTCTTGATTTGCATAAATATTCAACAGATGAAGTTCCGAAGCTTACGGATGAATTTTGTAATATTGTAAATGAGAAAAAGTATTCCCTTTTTCCGAAAGTTGAAGAGTTGTTAAAATTATTTAAAGATAAAGGGTATAGAGTTCTAATAACTTCTGGTAGCAGTACGGGTGCAATGATTAAACGAATTTATGATCTTGGAATCTTGGATAATATTGACTTTTTGTTGGGTTTTGATACATACAAAAAAAGCCAGAAGCATATAGAGATGTTGGCTGAAAAAGAAAACTTGTCGTTTGAAGAATTTGCAAGACGAGCAATTTATTTCGGTGACGGACCTGGCGATATGAGAATTGCTAAGAGTTCAGGAATTTATGCGATAGGTGTGGCACAAACAGTGAGCACAAAACTTTTACAGGAGGCTGGTGCAGCTTTGGTGCTTGAGAAAATAGGTGATGCGCTGGATATAGACTGGGAGAAGGTGGAGATATAGGATCTAGAATTATTTTATTGTTAAAATAATACCTTAGAGCCTGCGTTCGGCAGGTCGACATTAGAGGTTAGATTAATGATTCAGAGATTGTTTTTGAACACATATTCAGACACCCTCCCAAAAAAAGAGACTTATTTTTTTATTTCTACGGGTTAGTACCTATTTTTCCCTGTGTCTGAATTAATTATTCAACTTTTCATAGATATCGCTGAAAAATATGCCAATTTTGTGGTATTTTTTGCGAATTTGGTGGGAGTTTTAGTAGAATTGTTGGATTCAGTCAAAATCATTGATTTTGTTGAGCATGTGTCCATGGCAAATTCAATATATTTAGTCAGTTGTTGCAAAAATCATTTTATTTTTAAAAGGAGGGCGAAATGTAAATTTGAACATTCTATAAATGTACATTAGATTTAAAGTTGGTTAGCATGTGGCTCAACTTCACGACATATATAAGCAATAAAACATTTTTGCAATAAAGTTTAATGAGGGACTAAGGTCCGTCTATATATAAACCCAATAACTACACACAATTATGGCATACAATTTAAAAAGCTTTATCCTTAACA
>PMJC01000275.1 GCA_003157235.1 Methanosarcina sp. | reverse complement strand
ACATCACTTAGGTTTTCCTCCACGATATCATTTACTAGCATCTTGATTTCTTCTTGCAGAATAGGTTTTTTATCCATCATTTTTTTAATAACGGTTCCAGATTTTGAGCGTAATGCTGGTACAACTTCGACCGGCTTATCCCAGTCTTTGAAATGCCTGTAAATTTCGACAAAAGCTCCCAGAACGCCGGGAGGAACCATGTCATCAGTTGTGTCCACAATAGCAGAAAGGCTTTCATGCCCACGGATACGGATCCGATCCCCAGGATAAACCCCCAGTTCCTTCGCATCGGAAATATTCAACAACACTTTGTGCTGTCCTATTTTGATATTAAGATGTTCCAGCTTCAATTGCATAAATAAACTCCTTCCATTTAGTTTTTCTGGCCTTATACTTTTTTTAACAACAACTTTGTTACAATTATTTCCATGAATCAAGACTTTCGGTAAATTTATCAAACCTAAAAACCGACAACAAAGCCCTAAAAGGAGTCTTGAGGCTTAAGAGCAAATTTAAAACTGAAGTTACTTATTTACCTTTATATTATATTAATTAAATCCGTAAAATAAAATTAAGAAAAAAAATAAATAACTGAAGAAATACGGTTCATAATTATCATATTCTGCAAATGTGCACATATATATAATTTGTTTAACTGTTTACCCACTATTTACCGCCATCTGATACAGGCCTCGTCTTCTTTTCCCATAATTACAATTATTTTACTATTTTATACGTTTATCAACCCAAAAGAACATAGTTTCAACAACTACCCTCTTTTGAATTTTCTCTCTTTCTTTTATACTAGGTTTCATTTTCATATATCTCTTCATTTGCAATCAGATGCAATATAATTGTGGTAATTTTCCTTGCTAAAGCAATAATTGCTTTTTCATACCAAATTGATTTCTTCTTCCGGCTAAAAAAAATTATCTTAACTTGCTATTCTTCTTTCTTGCTGCTGCCTGAACAATCTGCATTAGAATCCACCTCACTACCTTTGATCCTTTTTATGATTCTTCCGTTGCAAAATTTATCCGTAAGTTGTTATATATTCGGAACAACTCCACTCAATGAAACAAACTTATTCACTGACTAAAAGTTCTTGAAATCTCCCATTTAGCAATTAGAGTTACTAAACCAATTCCTCCAATACATAGAAACTTACATTAAAATTTCCACCTCAAGTTTGTAGTATGCATAAAATGATTGAAAATCAGAAAGACAAAAAGAGCCTAGAAATGTACTCTTTTTCAGTTGGTGGTAATAACCTAAAACCACAACAAAACTCAAAGATCTATAAGCAACGATTCTCGATCGAATAATGTTCTCAAAATCGAAATACTTCCAAACCAGAGGTATTGTAAAAAACAAATGTTTTGCCTTTATTTACGAATAATGGATGGAATACTTACTCCAAGCAATATCAAATACCACTGAGTTTAAAAAAACATTAGTATAGTTTAGGTTGGTAAATACAATCCATAGATAAATCATTGAATAGTGATCATTCTATTCTTATCATATCCAAAAACAATATGATTCTATATGTACAGGGCAATTCAATCTGAAAATTTTTACCCTCTATCAACTGGAATTTAAGACGAAAACTTTGAAAGGCAAAAAATTAATATTCAACATTAATTTCCTGCAAAATTTGTGAAAAATGGCGGGATTTACTGGATACCTGAACCAGATGGTGGAGTACTTAATTTATATAAATGTACTAATTATTCCATAAGAGGAAAATAATCAAATAAATTTGGATGAAATTACATTCTCTTTTCAAAACTGGGGAAGAACCAGAAAAAATTGAAAAAACTCGAAAATGATGGAAGTACTGATTACAAACCTAAATAGAAAAAAACAAACTGGGCATGTTAAAATTGTCAGGAAGTATAACTTTGAGTGAAAATGAATTGAAAACCTTCAAAAATAAGTTAACTTCACAATGCTAAAGTAGCTACGGACATTTTATTGTCCAAAAATTCCTTATCAAGTTTTAAATCTTATGACAAAACCACAAAACTAAAAAAACAGATAAAAAGAATATCGAAATAGAAATCAAAAAAAAATTAAGATGCTTGAAGCTACAGGTTATTTTTCTCCATCCTTAATTAATCTCTCAAAATAAGTGATGTTCCTGTCATATCCTGTGGTTTTGGAACGTTGAGGAGTTCCAGAAGAGTCGGAGCAAGGTCACATAGTTTTCCATTCTTAAGAGCTTTTACCTCATCATTTCCTACGTAAATGCATCTTACTGGATTTGAAGTATGTGCAGTATGTGGTTCTCCTGTTTCCGTGTCTATCATCTGTTCGACATTTCCATGATCTGCAGTTATAAGTGCGATGCCTCCCTTTTCTTTCAGAGCCGCTACAATCCTGCCCACACAACTATCCACGACTTCTATTGCCTTTACTGCAGCTCCACATATTCCGGTATGGCCAACCATATCCATGTTTGCGAAGTTAAGGATAATAACATCATACTTTCCTGATTGAATTTTGCTGATAACTTTATCAGTAACCTCATAAGCACTCATTTCTGGTTTAAGGTCATAAGTAGCGATTTTCGGAGAAGGGATCAGACAACGATCTTCTCCTTCATAGCATTTTTCCTGCCCGCCGTTAAGGAAAAAAGTTACATGGGCATATTTTTCAGTCTCAGCAATGCGGAGCTGAATAAGTCCCTTCTTACTAATGACTTCCCCAAACACATTTTTCAGCTTGTCTGGAAGAAAAGCAATGGGCAAATCCAGGTTTTCATCATATTGCACCATGCAGACATAGTAAACCTTCGGACATTTTTCCCTCACAAAGTCTTCAAAGTTCTCTTTCACAAAAGCCCAGGTAAGTTGTCGCGCCCTATCTGGCCTAAAATTGAAGAAGATCACAGAATCATTATCTTTTATTGTTGCTTCAGGCTTTCCTTCTGAATCAATGATTATAGTTGGTTTTACAAACTCATCAGTCTCTNNCCAACGATTATCTCTGTCCATTGCATAATACCGCCCTGAGACAGTTGCGATTTTTGCATCCCCATTTTGTTTACAAAAAGCATCTAGTTCCTTTATGTCGCCAAGAGCGGACTTTGGGGGCACGTCTCTTCCATCCAGAAAAACATGTATGTAAACTTTATTTAGCTTGTTTTCATTTGCAAGTTTTATAAGTGCAAAAATGTGGGTCATATAACTGTGTACACCTCCGTAGGAAAGGAGTCCCATGAGGTGAAGGCTTGAGTCGTTGACTTTTACATTTGAAATCGCATTCAGAAAAACTGGATTTTTGAAAAAATCTCCATTTTTAATAGAGAGATTTATTCGGGTAAGGTCTTGGTACACTATCCTTCCCGCCCCTATATTCAGATGCCCAACTTCAGAGTTTCCCATCTGACCTTCTGGAAGACCGACAGCCTCTCCGGAAGCTTCTAAAAAACACCATGGATATTCTTTCATCAAAATATCAAGATTTGGAGTTATAGCTGCCAGAATATCATTTCCTTCTTCATCTTCTCTGTATCCCCAACCATCGAGGATAATGAGCATAAGAGGTCTTCTTGTCTTAATCATCAAGGAAATTCTTCACCTATTCATAAATACTTATTGTAAAGCTTTTAGCAGCACTATGAAATTTGAATATTATACATTTACAATATATTAAAAAGAGTATTTACTGCCATTAATTATAATCGGCTTCAAATTACCTATTTTTGCAAGTAACCTTTAAGATTCTTTTTATTTTATGTTAAGGAATAAATCAGATTTCTTACAAATTGAATTCGGAAAAAAGTAAATGATAGGCGGCGTTATCGCGACTCTCTAATGGATATTTCTCTCCTTTACGCTTGCTAATTACCCCTGAATTTTATACGGATTTTTCACAGGCTTTAAAAAGGGCATCTTGAGTGAATGTGCCAAATCTTTTTTATATATAACTGTACTGTTCCTATTTGGTATCATTGTGGCATTATTCTTCTGAAACCACCTACAAATCATCCTAATACTGTCAAGTAGGCAAGATAAAAAGTATGTTATTTAGTTTTTATTTCTTTTAGCCTCCTAAGAAGGAGACAGGTAAATTAGCGATTTCTGGATGTCCCAGATTTTAAACCGTAGCTAGCGGCAAACTCTTTGTTTACCTCAACTACTTCTTCATTGAAGTGTTGGAGGTTATCTGGAATTTGTCCAAGTGCATCGGCCTTATCCTGCGTATCTACTAAAGTAGCAGGTGGTACAAACTTGCCATCGGCAAGCTTCACGCCAATAACTACGGCTCCATGAGCGATAAAGCATTTTTCGCCAAGGGTAGATGCATGCACTACTGCGTTAAAACCTACAAAGCTATCATTACCGATCTTCATGGGGCCATGGACTACTGCGCCATGGGCTATTGAGATGCGCTTTCCCAGCTCAATAGAGCTGCCTTCAAGGCCGTGAAACACTACGCTGTCCTGGATATTGCATTCGTCACCTATGATGATAGGGTGCGCCTCATCCGCTCTGAGTGAGACCACAGGCGCGACATATACTTTTTCCCCTATCCTTACATCCCCTATCAGTACAGCTGAATCGTCCACATAAGCGGTTGTTGATACTGTCGGCATGCACTGTGTACTGTTCCAAGATGTCTTTGGGTTGATCTTTAGCATATTAGCACTCCTCTCTGATTTAGGATTCTCCTTAAAAAAGATTGTCACCGATTGTGATTTCTATTGAGAAGGATTTGCAACTCTTTACTGTTAAGGATAGTAATATGCCTTTTGCTACATTTTGTGATTAATTGCCTAGCTTAAGTTTTACTAAGTGCCTGTAAAATAAGCTTATATAATAAATTAAATAATATAATGAATAATACTGATAAATTTTCGCCAAATTTAAATAGGGGTGGAACACATTAGAATTGAACCATGATCTAGTCATTCGAAGGTAATGGAGGGATTGACGAAAGAAATGGGAAACTAAATTAGCACAGGTTCTTGACAGTAAATAGATAACTATTCAGCCTGGGCAAAACAACGGTATTCGTTATTTTCACTAAAATTTAATAAGCAAATTCATGTTAATCGATTTTCTTAAATTGATGGTTTTGGTTTGTTTTTTCTTCTTCTATTGACTAGTATTTGCACTTATTTCCACTAAAATCGATATCAATTACTAATTCAGGTAGGCTGAACAGTTATAAGTACAGATCAATATAGGCTTACGCACTTGGCCACAAATCAGTTAAAGAAATATTATAAATTAAATCCATATTTTAGACGGCAAAAGGCTTAATGTTATTTCGGTCAAGACTTAATGTTATTTATCTCAGCTCAACTGCGTAAGTCCTGGAAGATTAATTGTCCGGATTGAATAAGAATGGAATAATTTCCTTTCGAAGGTGTTAAAATTATGGCAGATGATGTCAAAATATTAGGCATGCCCGCAGCGTCCGGGCGTTGGCTCATGGTGTTTGTGGGCCTAACAATCCAGCTTTGTCTGGGTGCCATTTATGCATATGGCGTTGTGAGAGTTCCAATTACAGCTTACTTTCAGTCTCTCGGTTTAGCTCCGACAGCAATGGACATGACTTGGCCATTTGTAATATTTCTCTTATGCTTTGCTATTTCTATGCCTTTGGCAGGTCCTTACATTCAAAAAGTGGGGCCCAAGAAGGTGTCCCTGGTTGGAGGAGTACTTGTTGGAATCGCCTGGTTTGCAGCATCTTTTGCTACATCCCCATTAATGCTAATTCCATTGTATGGTATCATTGGTGGAATTGGTGTAGGGGCAGCTTATGGTTGTGGAATTGCAGTCTCATCTGCTTGGTTTCCTGACAAACGTGGTCTCGCTGTAGGACTTACTGTATTAGGCTTTGGATTCTCTTCGGCGATAGTCACGCAGATAAATAAATTCCTGCTCGACGGCGGAATGGGCATAATGACTGTCTTGAAGATATTCGGTATCGCTTTCTTCATCATTACAGTTGTATTGTCAATGTTTCTAGTGTTCCCGCCAGCAGGATGGTTTCCAGCAGGATGGACGCCACCAACACCAAAAGCAGGAGCTGCTCCAGTTGCTAACCTCACTAGAGCTGAGATGGTAAAGACCAAGACATTCTATGGCTTGTGGTTGTGCTATACAATCGGAGCGTTGGCTGGACTTACAGCTATCGGAATTGCAGGACCTGTCGGTCAAGATATGCTGAAAGGCGCTGGCTTAAGTGTACCTGTAGCAACGGCAATGGTTACAACCCTGATATTCCCCTTTGCTCTGGCTAACGGCCTAGGAAGACCAATATTCGGTACCCTAACAGACAAGCTGACTCCAAGAAACACAGCGTTAATAACATATGTGCTCATCATTGCAGCGTGCTTGTTAATATACACGAATTATGCCTCTCCAAGAGCCTACATGATCGGCTTCATTCTTCTTTGGGGCTGTCTTGGCGGCTGGCTGGCAATTGCACCAACTGCAACAGCAAGCTATTTCGGAACCAAGGACTACGCCAAGAACTACGGACTTATCTTTACAGCTTACGGTATAGGGGCAGCGATAGGTGGCATAGTATCAGCACAGGCCAAAGATCTCCTGGGAGCTTACCAGCCATTCTTCCTAATTGTAGCTGTTCTAGCAGTACTTGGAATGGTCTCGGCATTTGTTTTGATGAAACCACCAGAGTGAATGTCTCCAAGACTTCCGTAGCCAATGAAACGAATAAGAGCTCAACTTAACTCTTTTTCGTTTATTTTTTAGTTAAAAAGAAGGCAGGTAAATTCGATGTTGCTGCTTATTGAACTTCAGCCCTTAGCTGGAGACAAATCTATGTTGATTCTTCTTCTGGTTTAGCATTCTCCATAAAAAGGTTCCATTAATATTGGTTTCCATAAATAAGTCTTCTCTATATCTATTGCAAGAATTTTGATCGTTTTTTTCAGAATGTCTCAAAACTTACCCACTTACATTGGGATAACTTATGCTGTGGATTTAAAAACCAGATAGTTATTTATTTCAAAATTCAGATAAATATCAACCTTATTGCACAATTCTTGCCCTGTCTGTAGAATCAAATTTAGTTTTGATATCACATTTTTGTTACGTTTATGATTTTTTGTGCTCCCTTAGTAATTAGTTGATATTTTGATACACCTTTAATTTAGCAATTGTATTAATGCCAATTTACTCTTAGTGATTCCAGATTTTTTTGCAGGTGTATTCTTTTCCATATGCCCATTTTCCTTTTCTTTAGTCAATCCAATGTGATTTCTACAAAAGTTAAAATAAGTGTATTAGAGTCTCATTTAATTGTAAAGGCACCTGATTTTCTTTTAAAATCCTATCATTTTTCTTTAGACTCTTTTGTTATCCTGTCTAAAAATTAGATTTTGTCTTTCAAGTAAACTCATTGATATTCCCCTTTGATCTATATTTTGACCAAAGATAACTCTTTATCAACTTTCTGGAACCTTTTTCATTGTCTATTTTTGATAACCTGAGCATATTTTAGGNNCATACTTTTTCAAAAGGGCTTCAGCATAGAATTTTAGTCCATCTGTGGTAAAAAGAGGTTTTGAGTCTGAAAGATGCTTATCTGTTACCTCTATCAATTCGTCCGCCACAAATATTTTCCTTGGTTCTAAGATCAAATCGATTATTAACCTTGACTCAGGCGCAAAGTTTACCCATATCAAGGTTATTTTATCCTCGTTTTCTAGTCTTGGCGCAACTTTTTTTCGACTATTACCCACAATTCGTCCATCTCAACTTTAGAAACATTTAGATCTTTCATCAAATCGTCATTTAGCTTCTCGCATTGTTTCGCTGCGCGAAACAATCAGTTACTGACTGTAGCCGGTCTGACTTCCAGTACATCAGCAAAGGCTCCTATTGGCATTCCTTTCATAGCCATTTTTAACGCTAACAGAACAATTGATTCATCGTTGCAAAGATTATCAAAGAAAATATCTGTTCGATCATTGAATACTCTGCCGCATTCGCGTCAGATATATTTGCGAACTCTTTTGTTGCTGATTTGGTATGTGCCATTGCCTATGATATTTCCCTTCCCGTAAATAGCATACAATTTACAATCTTAGTTAGGACAGTAAACATCAGTGAACTTTGGTTTTGCTCCTCGTTTCCCATTACACAATATTATATTAAAACTGATATATAATCAAGCTAAATGAATGTAAAGCACCTGATTTTGCAGGATTTTGATTTTATATGGGATTATAAAATAGATAAAATAATATTTAAATTATGCGCTCATCTCAAAACCAATTTTATTTCCACATCAATAAGTATTTCATAATTATTTTCCTAATCAGAAGATCGATTGATTATTTTAAATTCCAGATTTAATAACGTAATTTTGAGTTTTGGGATGAGCTCTATA
>PMJC01000016.1 GCA_003157235.1 Methanosarcina sp. | reverse complement strand
ACGGTAATTTGTCTTGACGGTACCAAGTCCCGATAGATGGGCAGGATTTGTCATGTCACGATAAAGTGGTCAAGGTGGCGTGCAAAAACCATGACAACAGCGCGTCGGCTTGCAACCCTATTGACCCTGTCTCGGTAGCAGGAACAGTCCGGGTGTAACATAATTTGATAAGTGGAAATGAATTTGCTCTCATAGACTTTAGGGGCTAACCGAGAAGTAGTCCGGGTTGCAAAAGGCAATTAATTAAACCGTCCGAGTTATAGCTAGTGTTTTAANNCTTGCAAAACCTATATTAAGTTGTATGATTTATGGACAATCACTTATTAAATATTTCTCCATTTCAGCAGACTTTATTATTCTTAACCAAGTATTATCTTTTGTAAAATATTTGTCTTTTGGAGAAACATAAAGAATGTTAAATATATCTATCCAATCATTGTCTTTAATTTTCATAGTTGTATTAACCTCTAAATCTTTGAAGTACATATCAAATGTATAAAGAAACAATTCTATTTTAGACCAATCAAAATTGTCAGAAAGTTTGTATTGGTTATTTGTAGGAGTTTCAATAAAGACTTTCCTGATTAGTTCCTTTGTAGTTTCGATAGTATTTTGTTTTTTACGATTTCTTCTATCATCAATATTTTTCCTTACTTGATTTAGAATATCTTGAACATCAGATGTACCCTTTGTCAAATTTTCTTTAATTTTCTCAATATGTTGTCGTAATGCAATCTTTTTATCTTCTTTAATTTTTCCCCCATCTGAAATCCTAGATATAACTTCAAATTCATTAGAAAGGTTTTGATATGGAATCGAATCAATAAATACCTGATTATCCAATTTAAGTAAATATTCAAGAGGTGTTTCCAATATTATGTCATTTCCATATTTAAAAATATTTTTACATGCTTTTTGAATCATCTCAAACTTATTTACTAGTTTGGGTGAATTTGAAATCTCTTTGGTAACTAGAGGCGTTAGTACTAAATCACCTGAATTTTTATAGGAATCAGGATAATCATGCAAATCGTACCAAATATTCGTATCGCATATAGTCATAATAAGATATATAAATTGTCAGGTTTTATTTTCAAGTTAAATGGTAACGTTATGATTAGTTATCATTTATACCAGACAGGTTGACACTCCAAAAATAAATCATTAAGAGCATAAAGAAAATTTTCCATGTTACTTATAATATACAGATTGACAGTATTTCAATCAATTCTTAATTAGAAACATACATTTTTAATTTATCTCGATTATATAGATAAAATTTTTAATAATTTTTACTTGTCCTGAAAGAGATTTGCCATTAAGTGTGTTTTGGGTTTGTAGAATGGGCGTTGTTGGTATTATGTCAATAAGATTTAGTAAGTAAGATACTTTAATAGCATACGTAACATTTTCTGTATCTAAATGTTTAGCATTAATAATTCCGATTAAGTTCCCTTTATCATCAAATAATGGCCCGCCACTATTGCCAGGTTGAACAGGAGCAGATATTTGATAAGTTGTAACGTCACCCTGAAAACCTGATTTAGAACTAATGATTCCATTAGTTAATTTTATTTCATCACCCATTGTTGCTACCAAAGGATAACCTAAACAAAAAATTGAACTGCCAACATCACAAGATTTATGAGACAAAACATATGGAATTGTACCAAGAGTTGAAAAACTTATGTCATCAATTTGTATTATCGCTAAGTCATTATTTTTATCTTCTGAAACAACTTTGGCTCTATAAGTTTTTGAAAAATCACTATTAATACCTCTTACATTAATATTTGTTGCTCCATCTACGACATGGTGATTTGTTACAATAATTCCGTTGGAACTTATTGCGAAACCAGTTCCTGAAGAGGGAGAAGACGGAATAGAGGACTTATATTCATTTTCTGCGGGAAATATTTTAATCCATTTGTACTCATAAGTTATTGAAATTCCAGAAATGTATTGACTGCCAAAATTACTTTTTAATTCAGCAACAGGTTCTTCATAAGAATATTCAATAAGACTATTTCCAGTCAGAAGTGCATTTGCTTTTGCTGTTGAATTACTTTTCGTATAATAATGGTTGTATAAATAAATACCAGGAATTGATGTTTTATAAAACTTCATTTGGTTACTTAAACTCGCTGAAATACCACAAGTGAAATAGTAATCATCTTTCTTGATGACCCCCACAGTGACAACTTGGGGACTATTTTGATCTTTAACAAGTTGATTGTATTGGTCATATACTTTCTCATTAATTGAAATACTCCATATCCCTTCGATTGGATTAAGATTTGCAATATTCTCCTTAAAATATTTTTCATATGCCTGTTCAGAATTCAAACATTGTCCGAAAGACAGCACAGCAAAAGATACTGCAATGATTGACATAAAGAGTGTTTTCATAACATTAATGTTTTATAATAGATGACAACTTTTTAACTTTAAATTGAATATTTTTGAGAAATCACGCAATCAACTGGTTAACGGTAAATCTGTATTCGTAATAATTGTTTTTATGAGGCATTTTGAGAATTCTAAACATGGGCTGTATGAAGTTAAGCTATCCATAGATTCACTTTTGTTAATAAAAGAATCTATTGATAAGCTCAAGAGAATTTTACATTTTTCTTGACTGGCTTTGTCTCCTTCAAAACCAATATTAATTTTAATAGTCTGATTAATTTGTTTACAACCGTTTTTAATTTTTACAAGCAGATCTGTAGATTCATCTAGAGATTGATTCAGATTTTCCTGAAGAATTCTCAAAGAATTTTCATAATATTGAGTCATCAGGATATCAATGCTTGGTCTAAAATATTTGCTTAATGATGCAATTGCTGATCGGTATAACCAATAGATTCCATCCTTGACAGTAACTGATTTTCTTTTTTGAACAATTATTTTAAAGTAATTCACAAGATGTCTTTCCAAATCATTTTCAGAATAAAAGTAATGATTCAGAATTTTGATTAGTTCAGAATTATGGTTAAATAAGTAACTCCCTTTTAAGTCAGTCGAGATTGATCTTAAATACAGATTATGCAAATCAATGGACGCTTTGTCAAGTTTAAATAGAAAATCTTCTTCAATCATACTTAATGCTCTTAAAACAATTAAAATCAAATTTAATAAAAGAGACTGAAGGAATTTGGCTCTTTTGCTTTTGCAGAAGTGCTGGATCTAGTGTCGCGCAAAAGCAAATGTG
>PMJC01000408.1 GCA_003157235.1 Methanosarcina sp. | reverse complement strand
GTCAAATTCTTTTACTGCTTCATCAGATTTATTTAAATTATCCAGAGCAATTCCCTTGTTTTTCCAAGCATTTGAATTACGCGGGTTAACTTCAATTGCTTTGTTATATGCATTTATTGCTTCTTCAGTCTTGTTTAAACTATCAAAAGCAACTCCTTTGCCTTCCCAAGCTTCTGAATAATGTGGGTTAACTTCAATTGCTTTGTCATATGCTCTTAGTGCTTCATCAGATTTATTTAGATCAAATAAAGCCTTTCCTTTATTGTTCCAAGCCATTGAATTCTGTGGGTCAATTTCAATTGCTTTGTTATATGCTGTTATGGCTTCATCGAATTTATTTAAGTTAGAAAGAACGTTTCCTTTATAGATCCAAGCATTTGAATCCTGCGGGTTAATTTCAATTGCTTTGTCAAGTTCCTTTAGTGCTTCATCAGAGTTATTTGCTTTGTCATACGCTTTTATTGTTTCATTGGACTTGTTTAAATTAGAGACATTGTTGCTGCCAGAGTTCAAAATATCTGCTAATGGTATCGCTCCAGTAATACTCACTAGAAAAAAAAACGCCAGCAAAGTGATGCCTAAAGCCTTTATGAGGGTAGGACTTCTACTTGCTTTATCATTTATCGCTTTTTTCATTTTCAGCCTCTTTATGTGTGTTAGATATTAATGATAAGAAATAACTACAAAAATNNATTAAATAGTTGTTAAATTACATTTAGTTATCAAATTTATATAAATTTTAATGATATCATCAAAACAAAAAAATGATTAATATAAGACAACAAAGTGAATTCAACAAATTGATCGGATAGCTATATTTTATCTTAAACAATTTTTTGCAGATATTTTCAAAAATAACACTTTTTTGCTATCGTTTTTAGATATTTGCCCAGTGTACCAAAGGTTCTATAAAAACTGATTGACAGGTATTCACTTTCTTTTACCACAAAAAAGATACAGAGTCAATGGTTAATATCTTCATACTAATAAAAGATTATCTTTTCGATCAGGAAGATTGAATTCTCCATCTAATTACTTGATTTTTAAACCTTTTAATAGAAGAGGAAACAATTATTCAATCCTATGCTAAACGTTATGAGATAACCGATTTCAGAAAAGCTAGTAAAAACAGCTATAAACCTCGAAATCTCCAAACTAGATCTGGAGAACCCGAATTATCAAAGTTTCGGTTCCGTGAATTTTTCTTTAAAAAAGATGCGCTTTAGAAGTATTCGAGAGTTGAAAAAGCTATCCTAATTGCTGTAGATGAATCTTACCTGCAATGTGTCTTTACCCGAAGGATGGGAAAGATCATGGCTGCTTTGGGAGTAGGTGAAATCTCATCTTTTTCTGTGTCCAGAATTACTAAAGAACTGGACTAAAAGGTTGAAAACAAGAATTTATTTATGATAATGCTTTTAAAGAAGAAATAATTTAAAATCCTTTCAACAAACATAAGAAAGAAGAGGGATAGTAATCTGCACTTATAAGGCTAAAGAACAAAATGTATACTTGACATGCATAAGCTTGTCTTACTATCAATTTTAAAAATATCAAATTGCTGTTCTGTAACTAAAACAGCTCAACTTACATATATATCATCACTTGTGTCCAATGATAGATATAGATATAAAAGACATGAACGAAGCTTCTAATGCTATAAGTGCGCTAGAAATGCAATCATTGATACAAACAACGACTGTTCATAGAGGAAAGCAAGATGGAATTACCCGCTTAATTACAATAAAAGAAAAAAATAGAAAAGATATGTTTCGCGCAATATTTGAAGATAAATCTTTTAAAGAAGAACTTGATTTATATTATCCTGAGGCTGAGAACCTATCATTATTAAAGGACTCGGACTTAAGTAATTGAGGTACAAAATCAAATACATTAGTATTGTGGTTTAAATTCGTACTTTAGATTGATGATGGCTTAATGCTATTGATTTCTAAGTTCAGCTGCTTAAGTCCTAAAGGTGATTTTATAGGGGGATTACATAATAGTTACAGCTGATATAATAAAGTCATATTGCACCCCGCATCATATCCTAGTTTTTATAAGTGTACGGAAAGCGAGACACAATACATCTAAAAAACATATCAATACAAAAGAAGTTTCCGATATTTATTATTCTATATGCCAAGAGCATAATCTTAAACCTGTATATCCGTCTATTATAACGCCGCTAAAAATGTTGGATCTAGGTGGTTTTATTAAATTGTAATCCAATAAAAGAGGGGGATATAAAATTGTTGAAATAGGTTATGGAAATTATACTTCTGATGTACTGGAAGACCTTCTTTATAATGACCCTGATTACACGAAGTATGAGTCTTTTGAGCCTAAAACTTCTGAATCTCACTAATCAATTCCTCTTTTTTATTGTTGTATCACGTGGGAAAGTTATTCAAGCTGAACTTGTTAGTTTTCTCTATGAGTAGGATAAAATTCATCATTTTTGTACATTTACAGGAATATATTATATTTGATTTAGGTATATATTTTGTGTGAAAAGAATAAAATGTCAGGACAATTTCTTCTACAAAATCTATAGTCTTCATCATGAAAATTCCTTAACCGATGAACAATGGATCAGAGTTATAGTTCTTTCTCAAAATGTCTAAGCTTGAAGTTGAGTAAAAAAACAAAGAAAATTACCACGCCTACAATTAAAAAGGATTCTCCTGCAAGCATTTCATACAATAAACCTCCCAGAATTAAGCCGATAATACTGGCAAGCCCAGCGAAGCTACATGCAAATCCTTGTATTGTACCTTGATACCCTTCCCCTGTAATCTTTGATAGAAGTAAAAGAAAAGAAGGCCACATAAACCCATCCCCAAGTGCAAAAAATCCTGTTGCTAGATCTGTAAGATAGCAGTTTCCAGGGATCAAAAGTAAAAAATTTGTCATAAGCATTAGGCTCCCAAAAATAATAAGTGTTGAATCTGGATATCTTTTTGAAGCTTTGGGAAGCACGATAACCTGCACGATTATCAGGAGGGCACTCAGAACTATGAAGTAGATCCCCCATCTGTGCAATGTCCCAGTTAAGGACTACGATCGCATGCAGAGGAAAAGATGTATAAAAAATATTAAATCCAAGGAAGATCAGAAAATAGAGGAAAAACATATAGGGAATATTTGGAAGTTCAAAGACTTCTTTGAAGCCAGGTTTCTTTATCTCTCGCATATTTTTATATTCCTTCATCAAGTAGCCATAGATTTTTTCCATTTTCCCGGTACTTTCAGGCTCTTTAAGATAGCATTCTTTATTTTTTGGAATATAAAACATCACAAGCAAGGTTCCAATAAATGAAATTATTATTGCACCAAAAAAAGGAGCTGCATCTCCATACTCAGTTACACTCAAAATACTTGCAAGTGCAGGACCTACTATGAACCCTAGATTTTCGGAAATGGCCATCTTCCCAAAGTTTAGGTTTCGATCTTTTTCTACGGTAATGTCTGCCAAATATGCATTGGGTACGGACACATTTCCACCGGTCAGCCCGTCAAGAGCCCTTGCACAAAAAAGAAATGCAATCGGTGATGTAAAAGCAAAAGCTCCAAAAATTTTTGAATCAACTTTAAAGAGAGTTTCTATAGGAAGATAAAGAGCTAAGAGAAAGATAATCCATGAGAGCAGGATCCCGAACTGGTTCAAGAGAATAATCTTTTTACGCCCGTGAATATCAGACCATCCACCCAGAATAGGAACGCCTATAAGCTAAAATGTCGGATACATTGAATTTGCTAGCCCATAAATAAATGAATTGCCCCCCAGCTTGTTTACCAGAAACACCATCAATGGAAGTACTATGCTGAATCAAAGTGTTCCTATGAAATTGACAATAAGGAGGGGAAAAAGATGGATAC
>PMJC01000146.1 GCA_003157235.1 Methanosarcina sp. | reverse complement strand
ATCGATTAGATCAGAGTGATTTGTGATTCGGTGTTGGAAATCGTGAGGTTCAGATGAAGTAAAAGATTTCATGTACCATCATCAATGACTTATAGAGTTTTGATGTATGAATCATATCGCTGTTTGAGTAAAGATTATGAAAGATCTCCAAAATCCATTATAACCTTGCTCTATACTACTATGATCCAGATAAAAATTCAAAGCCTGATAGTATCAACAAATCTTTCAGCAAATGATGAAGAATATTTAAAAAAATTTGAAAATAATAAAAATCAATGATTTAATTATATTTGATCGTAAGACAAAATTGTTTCCTAATCAGTCAATTCATTCCCTATTTGTCACAGATTCACATAAATATGGCATCTATTTTCTCAGTATGACAGTAACTTAAAAATTAATCTATGAAGATTTCTAAACAGTTTGAGTTTGGAGACATTCCGAAATAGATCTAAAGCCTTAATTTAGCTTTTTAAAACTTTCAAATATCATTAAATTCATTCAAATATTTCAGGCACGATTCGCCGGGCAACTTTTTCATAAGCTTTTGAAATATCACCTTTATTAAACCTGAAGATATCTTTATCCATGGACTGGCCAGTCTTCTTATCCCAGAACCGACAGGTATCACAGGAAATCTCATCTGCAAGGAGGATTTCTCCATCTTTTCTTCCAAACTCAAGCTTGAGATCAGGGAGAATAATACCTCTTTCATCCAGGTAAATCAAAAGTAATTCGTTGATCCTAAGAGCGAGTTTTCGAAGAATTGTGAGTTCTTCTCTTGTTGCCAACCCAAGTGCAAGAGCAATATCATCATTCAACATAGGGTCTCCGTATTCATCGCTTTTGAAATCAAAAACGATCACAGGTAATTTGAAAATAGTGCCTTCTTTCAAGGGATACTTTTTAGTAATTGAACCTGCTGCAATGTTCCTGACAATGACTTCGATTTTTATGATTTCTACTTTTTTTATAAGCATATCAATATCGAAAATCATCTCAATATAGTGAGTCCGAATTCCCTCTGATTCGAGCATCTCAAATAGCTTTTTTGAGATATGAGCGTTATAGTAACCCTTTTTGTCCATCTCCCCTTTTTTTTCTCCGTTAAAAGCGGTTAGACTGTTTCGGAATTCAGCAATCAGGATTTCAGGATTATCCGTCTTATAGATAGTTTTTGCTTTCCCTGAATAGAGCTCTTCTCTTGTCATATAATGGTCCTCTTTAGGTAGATTCCCTTGGATAGAGAGATCTTCGGAATTGTAATTAAATATAAGAGTCCTTATGTCCTAGAAATTTTGATAATACGGTAGTATCCCAGAGTGAGTCTAAGAAATCGAATCATTTCCGAGAATTACTGACCTTCATGGAACTAATCAAGTCATTTCTAGAACTAACAACCACTCTCTGGAAACTAAATACTTTTATTTTTCATGAGCTTTTCCCAAAAATATGCTATGGTTTCCCTGAAGAGATAGAGTAGATGATGACTTCTTCTGCTAAATAAAGTTATCATCTTCCAGAAATTCCGATTTTCTGTAGCTCCGAATGACTGTTCTTATTAGTTTACTATTTTCCTCAATAGTTAACAAGAAAGAAAATTTATCAATACATCTTAATTCTTTTTATAATTACCTCTAGAAAATATAATATCCCACTTTTTTATTTGTTCCAAATCAAATTTATTCTTTTTCCTGATCCACCATTTCCATGATATTGAAAATTGATTCCCTTTACATAAACTTAGATTCAAAAACATTAGTTTTATTTTTCCTTTATCCTTTCTGTGCTTTTCAAGAATTTCATTAATCTTTTGTTAGATTTAGCTTCAATTACAAATTCCAATTTGGCCCTATCCATTTTAAGATAACTTCCCTGTTAAAAAAGTATCTATCCTTGTATATTGCTCTCACTTTTACTCCCATCATTTCAATCCTTTCAAATAAGTAATTAATAGGAATTGAATTTTCTTTGCTTTAAATCATTTATGTTAATAACACCAAGTTTAGCTTAGATTTTCCAATTGTCTAAGGTGCAGAACGAATATCTAGGGAGGTGTAATTCTTCGGTTTTTAATCCCCCTATGCATAGAATGACTCTGAGCCTGTAATATTGAATATCATGAAAGTCAACACAATGTCTTGAAACTTAATTTAAGATCTATCATCTTAAAACTTCACAGTTTATTTTCCTAAATGAAAACAGAAAAATTCTAATAAAGTTGGAGAGTTATATTATTAAAAAATAGTATCAGTTGAAATACTTCTTATTTTGGGTATTTTGACCTTATATAAATAATTACAGATTTTAAAAAATTGATTTAAGACGTCGAGTATAAAATAAAACATTAAGAACTTTTTAACAGTATAGATGCTTCATCAGGTAAAGTTATCATATTAAAGAATATACATAATTCAGATGATGCAGACAAGAAACATGAGGAGATTTTGCTCTATATGCTTCAAAACTCTAAAGTTATTTCTTGCATTGAGAGTCTAGAATCTCAAATAAAAGAACGCACTAAAAGATTAATCTTATTAGAATCTCTTTAAATTAAAACAATCTTAACAGTAGAAAACCTCTAGCCATCGTTTTATTTTCCAAATAAAAACCCTATCCTAAGAATCGTCTGGGAAGGGTATCCTGAGAGAGGAAGGTCAAGAAAGTCACTCATGAACTACTCTTGAATAATTAATGATTCTGATTGATTAATAGAATATTCCTTGAACTATTGCGAAAAATGTGTTTACTATCTTGAATATATTGAGATTGAAGCTCATGAAAGAAAAAAAAGTTTTGATCGCCAACCAATAAATCTTATTGTTACAGAATATTGAATTCAAATGAAGAGCTGCCCGTACTGTTAAAAATTGAATAAAGCTGTTTTTCTGAACCAGTGAAATATTCAGTCAAATGTGATCCTAATATTTTAGTGCAAGCAATTTACTGTACAAACTACCAGCTTATTCCAGATGAAAGTATTTCTGAGTTTTATTAAGGAATTTATATAGATAAAAATCTGTTATGCTAACATAATTAGAGTAGAAAAAAGATGTTCCCTGAATTTAGAGGAATTTTAAAACTTTTTCAGGGAGAAGTTAGTAACTCCTACACCATCATTGTGATGAGACAAGGATGAATTCAAGAAAGAAGGATATTAGCTTCAGTTGGCTTTCATGTCAAAGCTAAATATCATCTTGTTCATACAAAAAAGAAATCAAAAAAATGGAAAAATTATGGAAACTCCTCCGAAGTTTAAAGGAATAGCAGTTAATGATAGATGGAAGTTCTACAACAGTTATGAATTCGCTCACGATCTTTGCAGTGCGCACATCATGGTGAATTAATGGTATTGAAGAGAATTATAAACAACAATTAACTAAAGAGGTGGATGCACTTTTAACATAAATAAAAAAATATACTGATGGATGTAAAGAGCAAATTCAAGAGCTGAATTTTTAGCAAATTAAAGAGTTGGGAGAAAAGTTCGATTTTATAGTCAAGAAAGGAATTGATGAAAATCAGCTTTCTTCAAACCTTCAAAAACAAGGAAAATACGGCGCAAATTCACAAACAAAAGCAAGGGATCTACTTAATAAGCTTGTACAACATAAAAAAAAGATAATGTGGTTCCTTACAGATCTGTGAGTACCATTCTAAAATAATCAGACTGAGAAAAGCATCAGAAGGATGAGATTACAGCAAACAAAATATAAGGAATTTTAAAAGTCCCACCAAAACTGTAGCTTTCTGCAGAAGTTGAGCCTAATTTCTACAATAAGGAAGAACCGTTTGCCGGTTATAGACGATAGTCTAGCAGCATTCAAGGGATCGAAGCTAACAATGCCCTGGATAATTGCAATAATTTTTGTGATATATCTCTGATTTGTATAAATGATTTCAAAAATGACGAGATTCAAAAACGATGTATTCAGTCGAGATCCTACTTTTATTTATGTCTGCAGCTTCGTAAATTTTATCTTTGAAGAAAGTCAATTATAAGGTTTAGCAACTTAAACAAAGATTTAAGAACTTACCGCATTTGAGTGCACAACACTTGATAGTGAATTGATTTAAGCACGCACGGGTAAAAAACATGTCAGGCACCAAACTAGATATCGTAGAACTGCTTCTGACCGCGGAGATATATAATCGTTATCCAGAACTGGATGTAAATGATCTTCCGAAAAACATTAGAAAAAATTACTGGAGCAGTGCAGAGAAAACAGTACCCAAACCCATTACAGCTACATTTACACGAATTGAAAAACTGTACGGAACTAAGGAAATAGAAACAAACATAAGAAACGTTCCTTTCATAGTTATTGACAAGTCTCATTTTGAACTTCGCCTGAGTGCTTTCGAAATTGCTGTGGAATGGTTTGAAAAGCAGGAAAGTTCACAGGAAAGGATTGAAAATAATCCTGTTCTGGCCTTTTACTACGGAGAAGTGAAAAAGGTTCAAGCTGCAAACTATGCACTTACAAAAACAAAAATAAGGCCTAAAGAAGTTGATAGGGAATGGATAGAATCCCTCGTCGCAGAGATCAGCAAGGAAGAAAAAAGTGAAGAAATGCTCAAACTAGTGATAATTATCGCTCCTGAAGACATAAAACAAAAAATACGGGACCTTGTGCTCACCGAAGAACAGGAGGATGAAGTTAAAAAAATCAAAAAAGCCATAGAGCACAGAGAATACCTTAGGGAAATCGGCTTACATGATATAGGAAAAATTCTTTTCGTAGGACCACCTGGAACTGGAAAGACTTCAGTTGCCCGCGCGCTTTCAGAACAACTATCAATACCCTTTGTTGAGGTCAAACTCTCTATGATAACAGACCAGTACCTTGGAGAAACTGCGAAAAACATTGACAGAGTTTTTTTGCTTGCAAAGAAATTGAATCCCTGCATTCTCTTCATAGATGAGCTGGATTTCGTTGCAAAAGCTAGGAATTCGGACGAAAATGCTGCCATCAAGCGAGCAGTCAATACCCTCCTAAAGGCTATCGATGAAATCAGCCTTGTGGAGCATGGAGTGCTCTTGATTGCCGCAACAAACCATCCTCAGATGCTTGACGGTGCGGCATGGAGGCGCTTTGATGAAATAGTTCATTTCCCTCTTCCTGACATCGAAATGCGTAAAAACATTTTAGATATCGTAACCAGACATATCAAAGGAGATTTTGATACCAGAGAAATTGCGGAATTGACGGATGGCTACTCAGGTTCTGACATGCGAATGGTAATCAGGGAAGCTGTCCTGAGCGCTCTTCTGGAAGAACGCAAAATACTCACCCAACAAGACCTGCTGGAAGCAGTCGGATCATTTAATGAAAGAACTGACCTCAAATTCGAAAAATATGAGAGGAAAAAATAATCATGAAGCTAACACTGCTTGGAACTGGTGATGCTGTCGGAACCCCTAAAATAGGATGCTACTGTCCAGCATGCGAAGATGCTCGAAGAGGTGGGAAAAGCCAACGCCTCAGGTATTCTATCCTTGTGGAGTCCAAAATAGGTAGAATTCTTATCGACACCAGCCCGGATCTCAGGCAACAGTTTCTCATGCAAAATCTGTCCTCCATAGATGGAGTAATCTGGACCCATGGACATTATGACCATTACTCTGGATTTGGGGAATTCTACAGAATTCAGAATAAAGTTGATGTTTATGGGATTTCCGAGACTCTCGACTACATAAACCAGTATTTTTCGTTCTTTAAGCCTAAATATCATTATGTAAATCTCTGTGAGCCTTTTGAGCTATTTGGGCTGCAGTTTACTCTCATTAAGGTAGATCACCCCCCTGTGGAAGTCCCTACCGGGGTCATAATTCGTGAGGGGGATACAAAAGTAGTGATTACAGGAGATACAAGTCCAGAAATACCCAACGTCAGTCTAG
>PMJC01000050.1 GCA_003157235.1 Methanosarcina sp. | reverse complement strand
CGAAGTGATTTGAGGAGCTTTCTCATTGAGGTGCCATCTGGATATTCAAGAAAACTGTCCGCTCATAGAATGTCCTTAATCTGAGCAAAGGTTTTTATTCAAATCTTCATAGAGCATCACTATCAACATTACATTTGCTTTACTACATCATACTCTGGGATGATCCTAAGCCTTTATTTCGGGACAAAAAGTATTTTATCAATAATGTCTTTTCAGCATATTCACAATGGTGAATGATGTTAAAAAATATAAAGTTTTTGGAACTTGCAGAAGAGAACTGTGAAAATCAAAAGGTCGGTATTCATTCATGGACAAAGGAAATATACACGATGCATTGCTCAAAGAGCTTTCAGGATTAGATTGCTTACTCATTTCATATTCTGGGGGTATAGACAGCACTTTACTTGCAATATTTGCGCAAAAGGCACTCCACGAGAGAGCCAAATGTATACTTTTTGATGCGCCTATAGTCCCAAGAAGAGCAGTTAATGATGCAATGGAAATCGCATGTAAATTCGGTTTATCTTACAGCATATTGCCTTTTTCCATAATGGAAAATGAAGAATTCAGAAAAAACAGCCCCAATCGTTGCTACATTTGCAAAAAACAATCTGCACGGATTTTGCGGGAACAAGCTGAAAAGCTGGCAATTTCAAGTATAGCAGATGGAATTAATGCTTCAGATCTTAATGAATATCGTCCGGGGCTTCAAGCAAGTAATGAAAAAAAGATCATTCATCCCTTTCTGTCTCTAGGAATTCAAAAAACTGAAATAAGACAAATAGCTAAGAAATGTGGTTTTGATTTCTGGAACAAACCTTCATCGTCATGTCTTGCATCGCGAATTCCATACGGTGACGAAATCACGCTCGAGAAACTGCAAATGGTAGAAAATGCGGAAAACATGATGCAAGATCTGAGGTTTTCCAATCTGCGTGTACGGTTGCATGGTAAAATTGCACGAGTCGAGTTGATACCTGAAGAATTCGAAAAAGCAGTAAACATTCGACATAGAATCGTGAAGTTATTGCAAGAATGCGGTTTTTCTTATGTCACCCTCGATCTTAAGGGATATAGAAGCGGCAGTATGGATGAAGTGCTATGAAAATTGAAAATTATATCGCTGATTTCCAGATACTCCAATATCTCCATCATGTGGATAATACTGCAACAAGTCTTATTCCTAATCAGTAATAAATTCGATGAATGAATACAATATACAATATCATGCTAATGTGCAGTTTCAACCCTTTACACTAGAACATGGAACATACATAATATAGAGTTTTTTGAATCGGATGGCAAGATCTATATAAATAAAGGATATCTGTAGACTCAATGCTCTTGATAAGGTAATAAGTTCTGGATTAAAACATGATCTGGACTTTCCCCAGACAATTGTGACCTGTTAAGGAAGACTTTCCTTTGAAATGGTAAGAAAATTTATGATAGCCAATATTTCTATTGTTGCCTCCAAAGTTGCAACCACTAATCTCGCCATAAGTATGGTAAACAATCAGATCTTGTTATTGTTGACGTTGTCCAAAGTCAAAAAAGGAACATCTACACCAACATGAACAGGGGTAAGAATCATGAATGTGTTTGATCATGCCATCCTGTAACACTCTGCTTGATAGAACTTGGACTCTTTTAGAGAGGTCTTATCATTTTTGTTGGTATAAATTAGTGATTTAGAATAAATTTATTAAGCATCATATAACTCTTTCTGCCCTGGTTCTGTCTGATTTCCATAGCAAAATCAGAACAGAACCTTCCACCAATTATATTAAGAATTTCGATAACTCACTGATTTTCACAAGTTATTTATATGCTATTTATAAGCATGTAATGAAATTAAGAAGTTTATCGAAATATTCTATGTATTCCAGTATGGAACGTAATACTCCTAGACTGACATTTTCAGGTGGACTGTTGATCTTGTGTTTGTTCTTTGAATCGATCCCAGTTCCAGGGTTCGTCAAGGATATTGACACTAACTTTTTCTATTCCGCCAACGTTCAGAACTTTTCGCTTTACTTGGTCCTTGAGGTATTCTGCCATAGGGCAAATATTTGTTGTCAATACAAGGTTTACGTCTACATTTNNATATTTTTGTGCATGAGCCTGTTCTTCTAGCCTGCTCAACCTGTCAAGCATCTGGCTTACTAAAGAAAGCATGGGATCAGGTAACTTATTGTGATCCAGTTGGCCTGCAGATATAGCTGGCTGTGGCTCTGCAATTCTGGCAGGAACCCCCACAACAGTAGCTTCGGGTGGAACTGATCGAATCACAACCGAGCCAGCACCTACTTTCGCACCTCTTCCAATAGTAATTGGCCCAAGTACAATCGAACCTGAACCGAGAACAACGTCTTTCTCAACAGTAGGATGGCGTTTTATCCTCTCAAGTGCTGTTCCTCCAAGTACAACTCCCATGTATATGAGGACGTCATCACCTACTTCAGCAGTTTCACCAATTACTACTCCAGATCCATGATCAATAAACACCCGCTTTCCTAGTTTTGCTCCAGGATGAATCTCAATTCCTGNNGTGTCCTGGATATATGTGATAGCAAACGAGCAAAAAAAAAGAAATGTTTTTCCCAGAGAAAGTGAAATAATCGATGAAACCAGACAGCATGCAGTCCTGGATAACAGCAAAGTACTTCCAGAGTAGACCTTGCTGCAGGATCTTTTTCAAAAACTGTCCTT
>PMJC01000403.1 GCA_003157235.1 Methanosarcina sp. | reverse complement strand
CAAGTCCTTTACCATACCAAGCTAGTGAATCATGCAGGTTAGTTTCAATCGATTTGCCAAATGCTTGTTTTCCCATTAAATACCCACTCCAGATTTATTTTTTGAAATATATGATGTTATAAATTCTATTCTTTTTTATGTTCTAATTCTATTCTTTTTTATGTTCTAATAATGTACGTGTCTAAAGATGCTTATTTTTGTCACCATAGTTATTTTAAATTAATTATACGAAAAATAGTTTCTAAACGAAAAATGATCCCGCATAAGATTTTTCATAATCAGAAAACAATTAACCATTAATAATGATTTTTTATTTTTCCCGAAATCTTCAGAATCTAACATTATGCTTTTCCTAAAGAAGCAACATAGATTAATTTTATAAGCTCTTTGCTATTTTAGGTTGATAACCATATTTCCACTTTCTAAATGGATATGCAATATGCATAATCTTTCAACAAATTTATTGTGAAAAAAATCACGTTTCTATTCGATGTTAATCGCTTTATCGCGATCACTTTTGAACTGGATCATTATTTTCAATTCAACAAAACCACAAAAAACCAGATTTTCGCCTATGTGTCTGTAAACTCAATCATTCCATAGATCATAGGAATATTAAAATTTCTACCAATTAATGCCACCAGTAAATGTAAAAAAAGTATTAAAAAGAATTAGCTCGTTTAAAATTAAAAGAGTGGGAGTTCTCTATACTTTTAGGTTCATGAGTTTAGGTAATAATGCAGAAATAGGATGGTACGTTGAAGTTGAAAATATAAATATTTTTGACTTTAAAATCTGTGCATACGTGAGACGGTAAAGAATACAAACAAAGTCTTCGATCCTGCAATTTTACTTAAAGCTATCAATGCATCATGTGGAAAAGTCATTAGAGCTGAACTTGTTAGTTTTCTCTATGAATCGGGTATAATTCATCAGATTCGTAAATTTCAATATATTGAAAATCATATGTGCAAATGAATTCTCAAGACTGAGAGATCTCTATATCTTTACTTTGGCCAATCATAGAACCGAGTCTAATCAAATATGAACTATTCAACTATTAGATATCAGAAGGCTTTTCATCTTTTTCAGAGATTTTTCATCCAAGTACACCACCTTAATAACAACTCATTTAATTATTAATTGTACTCGATTTTCTGCGCCTCAGATGCTAAGGCTTATCAGAAAGTCAATAATGAAATGTTGCAGAGTTACATAGATCCATAATAATTTATCATCTGTTCCGTTCAAGAGGAGTAGAATATACATCAAATTTATTTCTAAGTTACCTAGCTGCAAGACCTCTATGATCTGTTTTGTTTATAGGATCAGAGTATCCCTTCAAGATATTTCACAACGAGCCTAAAAAGAATATCCTCTACTTACCTAAGACTTAGTTTTATAAGCAGAAAGAAAAGAAAAAGTAAATGAAAAGAATTAATTGGAGGAGATAGATAAATGAAAATTGTTGCATTTAATGGAAGCCCCAGAAAAGATGGAAACACAGCTACCTTAATCAAGCATGTCCTTGCTGTGCTTGAAAAGGAAGGAATCGAAACAGAAACTATGCAGATAGGAGGGAAGAGTATCCATGATTGTATTGCCTGTGGAAAATGTGTTGAAAACAAAGACCGAAAATGCGTAATAGATAAAGACATTGTGAACGACTGCATAGAAAAGATGCTTGAAGCCGATGGCATTATTCTTGCCTCTCCTACCTACNNGAACTTAAAGCTCTTATAGATAGAGCAGGCTTTGTTGTTGGAGCAAACAGCTGGATGCTCAGGCACAAAGTAGGGGCAGCTGTTGTTGCAGTAAGACGTGCAAGATCAATTCATGTATTTGATTCTATCAACCATTTATTTACTATATCCCAGATGATTATCCCAGGATCTAGTTATTGAAATATAGGTATGGGCCTTGATGAAGGAGATGGGGAAAGAGATGGCGAAGGCATACGAACCCTGCATACTCTGGGCCAAAATATGGCCTGGCTTTTGAAAAAACTCAATATATAACTTAACTATGCTTTATTTATTTCCACAAATACTTTTTGTAAACTGTTACCTCCAATAAGAGGTAACCTTACTTTTTTTATTCAGAAAAATGTGCAGTGTATCAAAAGTTCCGCAAAATATGATGACCTAATATTTGTTTTCTTTTACCATACAAAATATGATGCAGATTATTGATGATTCTGTTTAAATTTTATTAGTTATTGTTTTCACTTATGTATAGTTTTTGTAGTAAATTTCGTCATTATTTAACTCTAGCAAGAGCTCCGAGAAAATAATAATTGGCCACAATAAAAAAGGGAAGATTATTGCGATGAATTTCACCACAGGAAAGCAAATATGGTGAAGAAACATAGTTTTTCTTTATCGCACAAACTTTTCAGCCATGCAAAATGGCAGTGGAGCGTTTTGGTCCAGCCCAGGCGCCACGCCCCCAGACCGACACATGAACAGAAGCGTGTCGGTGGACGCGAACATACCCTTTACATGAGATATAAAATCGTGATCTGGATCCATAACAAACTCGTTGTTATCAGCGTCCCATTGATGTTTTACGAAAATAACAGAATGTTCCTCGCCATTTCCGGACGACAAACGAAAACGTACTCTACAGAGGTGCGAACGTCGAGGATGTTGACCCGCTTTGGCTCGGTCTTCCACATATCATAAGCTTCTTGCGCCGTCACATAAAGCCCCAAGATTGTCTGCTTTCCTTTAGATACTTGGTAACTTGGTTGAGAATTTGATCCTTCATTAGTCATCATGATTATCTCCTTTAAATTTATGCGGCTAGAGAACCACTACCGCCTTGTAACATCAGTCAGTACGAGACATCCAGTACTGCCATACAAATTCGATCTGGAAGTCGGATCTGCGAATCGACCCGGCTGCACCCTAGGTCATGTGCAGCGTTGGTGAGGGAATCTCTGTCATGACCCACATCGTCCGGGATACCTGAGCACTAGGATTTTGCGATGAGCCGCCTGCTCAAGAAACTCCGGGGCGGCCCACTCATGCACATCGAAGTCGTTCTTAATGTAGCCGTGGCTAAGCATGAAGTCCTTGCCGATCTCAATGACTGCCAGATTCTGATGCGACAAATTGGGCACTAAGTAGATAACCTTGATGTTTGGATATGTACGTTCGCCGTCCAGGTAGAAAGTCTGCTTGTCGAGGATTGCAGCTGCAGCGTGCTTGTGCTCGTTAGCCCACCGCACAAAACCCCCACCTTGATCATACCTTTTATGAACGTGACGACGAGCTCCGGGTGCTGCTCAGCCATTCCATCCGTGACGTGATGACGGCGAGGACGTTGCATATCTGTAGGGTCCAGTCTGGATACTTGGGCAGGTCCTCGATCGCCTTGAACTTGCCCGTTGCCTCCTGTAGGTGCTGGAAAAGAGGCCGCTCTGGATGTAGATTGCATCGACGACACCATGCTCCAGCGCCGACTCAAGAGGACGGAAAAATAAATCGTGCTTTTGCTTACGCTTGAGCCACAACTCTGACGGTTTGTCCATGGGCTCCAGCATCTTGGGATCGTCGTACTAGTTATCAGGGTAGGAGAACTCTACGATCTCCACGTCGTCGCGGGTCATGTCGTTCAGCATGAGCATCAGTTCGATGCCTTGTTCCTCTTGAATTCG
>PMJC01000065.1 GCA_003157235.1 Methanosarcina sp. | reverse complement strand
TTAAGCTACCTTTGTACTATAAAATTGAACTACCAAATGCAAATCCTTGTATCAAAATAAAGTGGTTTACAGAGACGAAGGTACTTTGGAGCAAAATCAAAAAGTTATGATGCAACAATGAAAAAAACAGTAAAAAAACATCTTGTGAATATGAGTGATCTCAAAAAGTAAGAGGGTCAGTTCAAAATGAGCTACATGGAAACTAGTTTATCCAATAACTAAAAAAAATGTTTAAGGCAAGAAAAGTTCTTGTCACTATTGTTCAAAGAGTGAACCAAAAGATGTTCTGTACAACATTCTGTTATTAATCTCTATCAATTGATGGCATTGAAAATAAAAGAAATATTTTTAGAATAGGGAAGCTATATTTAAAATCAAAGAATGATAAACCAAAAAAGAAAAAAATGGGCTAGATACAGAAATCAGCAAGAAAGATTTTGGCCAGAATTTCCGCTAAGAAAGAATTCAGAAGTAAATAGAATCCTCTTAGGAATTTCTGTAAAACTTCGACTTCAACAAATTACGTATATAAACTTTATAAATAATTGGCCCAAAATTTTAGTTTACTGAAATTATGTATTAAATGTATCGATATTAGTACTATACAAAATATATACTATAGTTCAAAATTTTAAATTTTTATATTGATGAGCAGCAGTATTTGTAAAAAGAGTTGAACATAAGATATTTTCTTAGCCTCAAAAGTAGGGTTTTTAAAGGCAAGCCTCTTCCCTTGAAAACCTACATTTGCAGTTTCGGACTTCGGGAATATTTTCGATTGCATCTGAGATAATCGCGAAGATTGCTTCCTGAGTTTTTCCCACCACCTCAGTTACTTCGTCTGCTGTTAATTTATGGGTTGTCATTCCACATACCTGGTTTGTGACTAAGGCAAGAGAAGCATAACAAAGACTGAGTTCTTTTGTAAGGGTTACCTCTGGCACACCAGTCATACCTACAATATCTGCAAACTGACTCAGCATATGAATTTCTGCCCTCGTTTCAAAGCGTGGGCCTTCTGTGCACGCATAAATACCCTCAGTGTAGGGAAATATCTGCTGTTCAAGGGCTTTTATAAGGGCTGCCCTAATTTCCGCGCAATATGGATCAGAGACGTCAATATGCACAGTAGTGTCATCATAAAAGGTTGAAGACCTGTTCCGGGTAAAATCTATAAAATCATCGATTACCACAAAACTTCCCACTGGGTGCTCTCGCATTGATCCAACAGAATTTGTGGAGATTACACGTTTTGCCCCAAGGGCATTGATGGCCCATATATTCGCTCTGTAATTGATTCTATGAGGAGGAATATGATTTTTCCCTGAGTGCCTGGGAATGATCGCAATTTTTTTCCCCCTAATAGTATTGTGATAAGCTGTGACTTCTCCATAAGGGGTCTGCACTGCTAGGACCTTAAAATTCCTGTATGAATTGAAACCTACGCCACCTAGAACTACAATTTCAACTTTTTCAATTATCTCTTCCATTTTGAGGTCCCTCTGAAATTTTTTTAACGCCATTTTGTTCATCACAATTTATTCCACACCGGTTCATCGACAGCTTTTAAATAAAATTGCAGGATCGACGACTTTGTTTGTAATCTCTACAGGCCCATGTATGCACAAGTTTTAAAGTAAAAACATATGTATATTCTCAACGTCAACTTGCCATTACAATTTTTTGCACTATTACCTAACTTACAAGCTTAAGAGTATAGAGAAACCATAGATTTTAAACAAACTTATTCTAAATATGACTAGGTTACATCTTCGAATTGGTTTCTAATTACCCATAACAATATTTCCAATTGATATTTTAAGTCAAGCTATTGATCTGTCAAATTGGTTTTCAATGTTACTCAACATTTACAGGTTCTGCTATCAGGGTTAAGGTCTTTGCTACATTGATTGAAACACTCGCTGATGCTGGAGTATAGTTTGTAGAATCAGTTGATGTGAAATTGGTATTTAAGGTATGCGTACCTGCACTTAATACAGTTCCTGATGGTGGATTATATACAAAAGTTTCAGGTACTGAAGCAGTTGCATCTAACTGAGTGTTGCTTAATTCTGTTCCCTGCTTGATGTTATGCGATTTACTCCAGGTAATTTTAGGAATCACCTTCGTTACATTGATCAAAACAGTTGCATATGCTTGAGTATAGTTAACACTATCATTCGGTGTGAAAATAGTATTCAATGTATGCTTACCTACTTTTAGTACAGTCCCTGATGGTGGATTACATACAAAAGCTTCAGGTACTGTGACTCAAGATGCTGTATTTGAAGCATTTGCATCTAGCTGAGTGCTGCTCAATGCTGTTCCATAGGTTATGTTGCCAGAGTTACTCCAGGTAATTATAGGAGTCGCCTGTATTGCATTGATTGAAACACTATATGATGCTGTAGCATAATTTACAGTATCTTTTGGCTTGAAACTAGTCTTCAATGTATGAGTGCCTGCATCCAATACCGTCCTGTTGCTGGATTATAGACAAAGGTTCCTAGTACTGTAGCTCTAGATACAAAATCTGAAGCACTTGCATCTAATTGAGTGCTGCTCAATACTGTTCCATAGGTTATGTTGCCAGAATTACTCCAGGTTAATTGTAGGAGTAGATTGTGTTGTATGCATGGCTGGTACTGTCAAAATAACAGTGTTTGAATTGATATTATTGTTTGTTGCATACGCTGAATTGGTCACAGAACCAACATCAAGATCCGCTTGTTTTATTACATAGGTAGCTGTTCCTGTAATGCTTTTACCTGGGGCAAGATTCGTGTTGGGTATAGAGATTTGGCCAGTTCTGTTATCTTTAACCGTAATATTTCCTGAGATATCCACATTTTCTGAATTAGTGACAGTGTATGTGTATATGATATTCTGTCCTGCAACGTTGTAACTTGTTGAAGATGCTGATGGTTGCTATTGTCAGAGCTGGATTAATTGGTATAGGAGCTATAAATTACTCAAATGCGATAGGATTTTCTTTTACATTCACCGTGGCTGTAACATTGTTTGTGGCTGTGTCAATCACATAGACATTTCCATCCCAGCCCGTAATATATGCAAATGGTACTACACCTGTGATATTTGTCAGCATTAAAATCATAGCTGTTGAAACTAAGGCAATAGAATACAATTTCTTTAGATTTATCATGTATTTTTCCCTTTTCCTATATACCATATATCAAAAAAAATTAGGGAATGTTCTATTTAGCATAGATATTCATCAATCCACTTTTTAGTATTGTAACAACGCCAGCTATTGATATCAAATCAACTAGTGGAGTGGTTATAACCACGAAATTTTTTATCTTCCTACTCATCCATTCATTT
>PMJC01000467.1 GCA_003157235.1 Methanosarcina sp. | reverse complement strand
CTCATCCGTGATTACACCGGTAACAATTCCGCTTTTGGATAAAACATCTTGTTTAGCGATAATATTTACCGGCAATAAGATTATCTGTCGTCCGTCCTGAAAGAAGGCGATTCCACTCAAATAAAAAATTGAATCCAATACATTCTTAACAGGAGTATCAACAACTTCTACATCGACTCTTCTTTTTACATCTATCATTTTCTGATTAAAGAGGAAATAATATTCTGAGTTTTTTTCTATTTCATCCAAAATCTTTTCAATAGGTGTATCTTTCATGCTCAGGCTAATCCTGGACATTTGAGCAGATGCAAGACCAGAAGTAAACAGTAAGAGTAGGATAAAAAACAAAATAGTTAGTTTCATGACGAAAAGTATAGGATATAAAAATTATGCCTTTATATGAAAAAACCGATAATACTTTGATTATCTAGACTCAGGAGTTTTAAAAATAGAGATCGGAAGCCGGTTTAAATTCAATTAAAAAGTATAGCCTATTTAATTTGCGGAGAAATAATTATTTTACGTTTGCTAAACTTGTCATTATTAATCTGGATCCTATCAATTTCCTTATAATTAATTGGAGAAATAATTTTAAGCAATTTCAATATTTCATTAAGTGATTCATTTTCAAAGGTTCCTCGTATAGGTAGCTCCTGTATTTCTTTTCCTTGAATTTCGATATCTACATTAAAAAATTGACTGAGTTCTTTAACAATATTTTTCAAAGGCTCATTTCTGAAAATCAGTTCGCCATTTTTCCAAGCGTAAAACGGATAAGCATCTTCATCCTGAAGTGAGTGTGTATCATCTCCTGTATTACAAATAAGATGCTGGTTAGGAAGCATATTAGAAATAAGCTGCCCGTCCTCTCCTAGTACAGATTTAAAAACAGCAACCTTGCCTTCAGCAAGGGTTACTTCTGTAAGGTTGTCCGGGGTTGACTCTTTGACATTAAACAGAGTTCCTGTCGCTCTTACTTTGATTTTTGAAGTCTCTACAATGAATGGTAATGAATTATCTGATTTCACTTCGAATAATGCTTCGCCTGTCAAATAAACAACTCGCTTCCTGGAACCGAAAGATACCGGATATTTAAGAGTACTTCCTGAATTGAGCCAGACTACCGAACCATCGGCAAGCTTAATATTTGATCTTGATCCCAGAGGGGTAGAAAACTCATTATATGCAATTTGGCTTTTGGATTCTTTCCTGACATAATGAGAAGTCAACAATAATGTAGCCAATAAAACCGGAAGGAGCAATACGGCAGCAATTTTCTGCAAGTTCTGCCACATTCTTTTTGTTGATGAAGACTCAATGCGCTCCATAACATATAAGAGTCCCATTTTAATCTCATTCTCTGATAGTTTTAAAGGTTTGCCGGAGATTTCCAAAAGATTTTTCACCCGAAGATAATGATTATGATTCTGAGGCGAAGACCTCACCCAGTTCTTTACCAGCGATACTTCTTCACCGGAAGCTTCGCCAGCTAAAATTTTAAAAATTAGTTGTTCGTAGTCTGTATGATTTAAAGATTCCATTGCACAGTTATTCTAACAAATGGCGTTTGTAAAACAAAATACCACAATTAACAATTCAATATTATCAGAAATACCTATAGTAACTTTCATTATTCGGGAAGATGTCTTACATAGATAAGTCAACTCAGAATAATCTTATAAAAAAGTAATATCAGGTTTTCTCTCAATGATACAAAGAAAATCTATTTCTTTCAATAAAATAATTAAGTACTGATAATTTATTTGCAACCTTACTCTCAACATTTTACAACTAAATTAATAAATATATGAGTTTCAAATAGAATATAAAATATTCTGTTCAATACTATCCTTATTGAATTAAATTTAATAGATTTAAACATTAGAATGAAGATGGATCTTATTGACGAAAAGTTCATAATTGGAAAATTATTATCGGGAGATAAAATGGCATTTTCTTTTGTTTTTACCTCCTATTATTCTGATTTGGTTTCTTTTGCAAATACATTTTTACATAATACTGAAGAATCAAAGGAAATTGTTCAGAATGTTTTTGTAGACCTCTGGACGGCTCACGAACAATTATTGATATCAAAATCTTTAAAATCCTATTTATTAAAAGCTGTTCAAAATGATTGCCTTGATTATATTCGGCATTTGGCGATTAAAAATAAATATTCCGATTTTGTCTTAAATAATGAGGAGCTTTTCGAAAATAATACAGAAAGTTATGTCATATATTCTGAACTTGAAGAACAAATTTCCAATGCCTTGAAACAGATGCCTACTGACCTTTCACTAGCTTTCTTAATGAATCGTACCCAGAATCTGAAATACTATGAAATTGCAGATAAACTCAATATTTCAATCAGAACAGTTGAAGTAAGGATCGGGAAGGCAATACAATTTTTAAGAGGATTCCTTGAGGAATATTTAAAATTCATTATTATTGCTTATTACTTATTACATAAATAGAATTTGTTACAATCACTTTAATATGATCTTTCTTCCCCAATCATTATCAAAAATGTAAATTTCCTTGTTTGTTTGGTGGCTATCGATAATAGTTACTGTTGATAATCATACTGCTCGAAAAATTACTTGAAAAAAACCGATTGGACAAATCCATTTATATTTATATCAGCATCTTTAGGAGAAGTCACAAGGTTACCATTAATTTTAAAATTCTGAATCATAATGTTGCTAATATTGAATTCCTTGGTTCTCCCATGCATTTGCGACGTTACGCCGTCACCAGGGCAATAAACATTAACATTTGTCAGCCTTACACTATCTATCCGGCATAAACCCAGACATTTCCTCCAACTATTATTAGTGATTTCAAGATCAATTACGCGTGGCCCCTCATTCCCGCTAAAGTCAAAGTTTTCAATATTTATATTTTCAAAAACAACATTTCTTATGATTGCCGAATCAAAACCATCGATTACCATTCCTCTTTTACATTTAATTACATCAATGTTTTTGAAAACAATATTATTAAACTCTTTGATGCAGGTTTCAGTACCAATTTTCGCAGCAGCCGAATTGCTTAATACAAGAACATCCTGAAAAAGTATTTTTTCAGTTGTAAACTTCCTCTCGCTATCTAGGCCTTTAACTACCAGGTTATCATCGCCGCAATGCATTAGTGAATGGACAAGAGAACAATCTGTTGATGAGTCAAAATCAACGCCATCAGTATTAGTCCAGTTTTTATATGGCCTGTTATTAAGTACCTTAATATTTTTCATATAGAAATGTTTTGATCGGAAAACCCTTGTATTCCAGAATGTAGGGTCCCTGAGTATAATGCCGTCCATTAAAATATTTTCGCAGTTCGAAGCATAAATGAGATAATATTCCTTTGCTCCATTGCGTCTGAGTCCTTCCCACCCAGCCCCGTCAATCGTGCCATAACCAAGCAATTTAAAATTCTTAATGCTATCCATTCTAATTAAAGTCTTCTCAGGGTAATCAGCAGGATTTGTACTCCCTTTTATTAATGCACCATCGTCAAGCAAAACACACATATTACTTTTAAAATTGATCTGGCCTGTTTTATAGATGCCTTTCGGGAAAAAAAGCACGCCACCCAAAGCCGCGACTTCGTCAATGGTTTTTTGAATATTAACAGTTTCCAGAGTTTTACCGGTATTATCGACGCCATATTCTGTTATGTTGACAAATTGCATATTCTTTACATCCATCTTGTAATCGGTAAGCGAATCGATAATTATAAAAAGGTAATCCATTGCATTAATTTTTACAGCAAAGTATCCAGGGCGCACAAGAGTAAATAAAAGCTTACTATTTTTAACCTTACCCTTAATTTGTTTACTTAGAGGACTAATAGCGAAGGAGGTGATTTTTTGAGCCGTTGAAACTTTGATTTTTAACTTTTCTGACCCATGGGATGCAAAATGAGCATAATGAATCGGGATATCAAATTTTTCTATTTTTTCAACTGCGATTTCATTGCCATTTACTTCTACTTTAAACAGGTTACTTAAAGGTGCATCTCCCAACGCAGGGAAAAATTTGCATGAGTTGGGTCCACTATGCCTAGATGATAAATTGCACCCAAAAAGTAAAGCTGCTGCTGCAATAATAAATATATTCTTCATAGTTCAAATTCCGTATTAAGAAAGGATTGAACTTATTTGATAACTCTGGCACTTCCCAGTACATTATTCAAAAGAATTATATCCTTTGAATTAACAGCCTTCAAATAGATATCAGTATTTTCGCTCTCTGAACAATTTCGTAATACCGCACCAGATACTGAATCAAGTGAAATAGCCGGATATTTCTCATCAGACAAATAAGGGATTACATTATCGAACTGTACTAAGGCAGATTTCCTTACGTTGAAAACGGATCCTGGTCCCTTTATCTTTACTTTTACATTCCTGAAAGTAATATTATGGCCAAACTGGCAGATTACGCCCTTTTCTGACTCAAAATAAATATCACTGAGTTCCAGTTCCTCTACAGGGGATTCAGGTAAACCTGAAATATTAATTGCCTCTTTAATGTTAGTGCCTGAAATGCTTGAAAACCTGATGTTTCTAAAAAAAGGGGTTCCTTCATTAACAGGCAATGGTTTATCAGAACCTGACTCATAATACATATCAACTGAAATTCCTTCGAGAATATTATCCATAATAATATTTGATGCTCTGATATTCTCCACAACGCCACCCCTTGAACGCCCTGTTTTCAGTCGTAGACCACGTAGTGTTCCCTGAAAAACACAATTTGATATTGTTACATTACGAACCCCTCCTGACATTTCACTTCCGATTCCTATTGCACTTCGGCCATGAGAAAAAGTGCAGTCCGAAATAACAATATTTTCACATGGTATCCCTTTTTCCCTTCCGTGTTCATTATAACCAGATTTTAAAGTTATGCAGTCATCACCGCAATCAATGAAACACCCTGTTATCCTGACATTGTCAGATGATTCGGGATTAATGCCGTCAGTGTTTGGCGAATCATAAGGCTGAATAATGGAAATGTCTTTTATAATAACATTACTACAATAATCCGGGTGTATGGTCCATGCAGGTTAGTTGATAATTGTTATTCCACTTATGAAGACGTTTTTGCAATTGTATAAATTGATTACTCCTGGCCGAGGATATTTCAGATTACATCCTTCCGGGTTATCCGGCTCTCTTTCGACAATGCCGGATTTTTCTCTGATCTTAACTGTCTGCAGATAAGCTGCCCACCAGGCTTTTCCCTGTCCATCTAGTTTCCCCCGCCCTGTAATAGATACATTCTCAAGGTTATGACCAGTAATCAATGAAGCTTAAACTTTACGTTCTATGCCTTCCCA
>PMJC01000330.1 GCA_003157235.1 Methanosarcina sp. | reverse complement strand
CATTATATAGAAAAGTGATTAAAAATAAGAAAGATGCATCAAGCAAAATCAAAAAGTAGCGACTATTGATTCTTCTATATTTATATATATTTAATTATACTAAATAGTATATACAGTTTTTCCAGCTCATATAAAAATTACAATTTTGAGATTGAATTGTAAAAGTCAATGTAACACGAAGGTGAAAAAGTGGATGGAATTTTAAAAGAGGTAAAAACCACTCCATCTATTTGCATTATTCTTTATTTTTTTGGAGTCTTATTTTTTGTCATGAGTTTATACTCAGTGATTTTGCATGGCTACATCGAAAGCCTGCTGTTTATTCTAACACCAATTGTAGCAATTCTAGCGTCGAGTCAATTGAAAAAGGGAATAAATACTTCAATTCCTGGATTTGTAATATTTTTTGTTGTATTTTTTATAGTGGTGGTAGCAATTGTTGCATTCCCTGTGTCCCCTACTGCAGTTAATAATAGTAGTCTCGTCTAGACTTACATCAACTCCAGATTCAACATCAACTCAGACAACAATACCAATAGAAGCTACAATGCAAGTCCCTACACCAACACGTGAAACAACAAAATATCAAGATTCATTTTGTGATGTGATCCCAAGACCAGATAATTTGAGTTGATAATTTGTTAGATCCGAAGCACCTGGATTTGTAGCGATTACTTGAAAATAGTTTTGTATTGGAGTTATTGTTACTTTTGGAGGAGTTGTAGAATACTGATGAATGAACATATAATCAACTTGAACGTTTTCTTTAGATTGTCTTACGAAGATATGAGGATATCTCATAACTCCTGCCTCATCTTCATTCGAAATATAAACTTTACTCCCATCTATACTGAGTATCGTTGAGCTTCCAGTTCTCGCAATATCATAAGTGTGCCAATTTCCAAACCAAAAAGAGCCTATTTTATGGAGATCACAAATAGAATCACCTGATTCTAGGTAATGGATACAACCAATAGATGTAAGATCATTTGAATTAATTACCAATGAATCGATACTTAACCCAATTTTGCATATTTGGGAACTAGGTGTATGGCTTTTTACTTCCCACTTAGCTCTTATTGTCAGATTGTTATTTTCAGTACACCCCGCTTTAGCCATTATCCACTCTTCACTATAATTGTAGTTAGTAGGATTTCCTGTAACGGTTAGAGTACCATTTTTGATATCTATTTGACCTGAATTTTGTTTATATATCCATTTGCTTGGATCCGGAATAATGTGGGGATTTGCTGTTAACTGTTGCAAATCTATTTTTTCATTATATGTAATTCCATGAGTACCTGTAGTTGTATCTCTCCCTCCTATGATATATAAATTACTACCTGAAATAGCAGTTCCAACCCCATCCCTAGGATGTAAACCTAAAGCAAATCTCTGAGACCAAGAGTTAGTTGTAATATTATAATAATAAATTTCTGAATGAAAGGTACTTGAAGGCCCCTGCCCGTAACCCATAATAATTTTATCTCCATATAATGTATTCTCACGCGTATGCCCATATACCGAATATGGCGCTGTCGCTAGAGGATTCGACCACGAATTAGAGGATATGTCATAAGCATATACTCCGTTACTTCCCACCTTTCCGGATAGTTTTTGAGCTCCTCCTAATAAATATATTTTATTTGTAGCTGGGTAATATACAAAACTTCCCCACGAGATGTTAACAGGGCAATTTGCCAGTTGCGTGTAAGTGTCGGTATCTATGATGTGTTTATAAAGATAGTTACCTCGTAAAAGATAGATATTCAAGCCATCTGTAGCCGACATCAAACCCTGACGAGAAATAGAATTAGGCATTTGAACGGGGTCTAAGGTCCAAGAGTTTGTAGTAATGTTATAGATCTGAAGATGAGGAATTGAATTTTTCCCAAATCTATCGTCGCTACCGCCATAACAGTAAATTTTATCTGTATAATTTACTGTTGTTACACCCCATGTTGCTATGGGCATTTTCGCACCCTGTGTCCAAGAATCATTATCTAAATCATAAATTTGTTCATTGTTGAGAATTACAGAAGTTGATGACCCATAACCACCTGTCGCATAAATTTTATGATTATAAAATATAAGAGGTATGTCCGCAGCTCCTGTCAACAACTGGGCTTTTTGTGTGACTATGCCATCATATTGTATTGCTGAGGAAGACTTAAAATCTTCAAAAAAAGAAGGAAATACAGCGCTACCATTTGAAGAAAACCCTATTTCTTTAGTTAGATTAAAGATTATGGAACTTCCAGCTGGAATAGTTTTTGAAATCCATAAATTATTATCCCCATCGATCCAGTAAGCAGCAGAAGCATTTGGCATAGAGAGTGTAAATAACAACAGTATCGAAAGCAAAGTTAAATTAAATTTCATCTATATCCAACTCAAAAGATAATTAAAGATTATTCTATATAACATGAATATAATATGGCAAGTATATATATTTAAAGACCAACATTAGTTTTTTTGAGAATATATAACTTTCGATTTTAACTTAATTGAAAGAAAAATCCTAATTTTTAGAATAAGTTCAGAATTCTGGGAGTTGTAGTTGTTCTCCGTTCAATTTTTCTTGAGATATTAACTACACATTAACGTTAACGTGGCGAATAATGCTTAAAATGGGGAAATAACCGTAGATACTAAATCTAAATAAGTTATCCATGATCAATTTCTTTTTCTGATTACTATTCTATTACTAGATGCTTGTTTTCTATAATCTAGAGTAAAGCCTTAATTTAATATGAAGCAGCATTTTAGTTATCTTAAATCAGTGATTTTAATAAAAACTATGTTTTAATCTTAAATTCAAATAAAAATTTCATATAATTTCGGCTGCAAAAGTAGAAAATACACAGATTTTCATACAAAAACTGCGCATAAGCGTAAAATGGTTAAGATATTATAAAATACTTTATTCTAAAATAAAAATAGTGGATGAAAGCTTGGCAGAGTGAACATATAATCAGACACAGAGTGTTTCTCCACAGCTATAAATAAAATCATATGGATATGATTTATATCTTAATAAAGGAGACCACATTAGAATGAGAGAGTTTACTGTTATCATCGAACAGGATGAAGACGGAATTTACGTAGCTTCAGTTCCAGAACTTCCGGGATGCCATACCCAGGCTGAGACTCTTGACGAATTAAATAGAAGAACAAAAGAAGCAATTGAACTCTATCTTGAAATTGAAGCTGATAAGGGAGAAGAAAAGCACCTGGATTTCATTGGAATACAAAAAGTTAAAGTTGAGATTTGAATGAGTAAAATATTACCTCTTCCTGCAAAAAAAGTTGTAAAAGCACTTGAAAATATAGGTTTCGAGCAGATAAGGCAGAAGGGCAGCCACTTATTTTTACGGCATCCGGATGGAAGGACCACAGTAGTTCCGATGCATCCTACCGAAAAAATAGGACGGGGAATGATCAATAAACTAATAAAGGACGCAAAAATTACGCGGGATGAATGGATTGAATTGATAAAAAACCTCATTCTTTTCTGACGTTTTCTATTTATGCTTGTGATTTAGTTTAATTAGTTCCAGTGTTCCAGGAGCTCCAGATGTTCTATGAGTTCCATAAGNNTCAATGAATTACATCAAATTGTTCGCTTTAGAATTGTTCATCTGGGAATTGTCCACCTGGGATTCCGTTTAGGTATTGTTCACCTGGGAACAGTCCCCCTGGGTATCTTCCGCCTTGGTTTTGTTTACCTGGGTATTGTCCGTTTTGGTTTTGTTCACCTGAGTATTTTCCAGTTTTGTGTTGTCCAGTTAGCATGGGTTTATTTTTACCCTGCTGAATAAGAGCTTGATCAATAATTCTTTCAAACCTGTCTTTATTTCCAGCGTTTAATCCAATAATCCTAGCTTGTGATCTATCTAGAGTACTATTTCCATTGTCATTTATGTAAACGTATTTTCCNNTCCGTTTTTTGTACCAACAATCACGAAAGCATCCGGAAGGTTGTATCCACCAAAATATTTTGCAAGTTCAGGACTCTGATATATATCAATAGACGCGATTGTAGCTTTCCCTTTGTATTCTGCCGCGAGTTTTTCAAGAATAGGCTTCGTTTGTTGGCATGGTTTACAAGACTGAGCTTTCATCTCTACAAAAACCGGTCCTTTATGCAGAAATGTGTTTATCTGCTCAAGCTGAGTTATTTGCACAACACTGTCGTGATCGTACATATCATCGTAAGCATTTACTGCCATTGATGTTACTGATGTTACTAAAAAGATTATCAATAACATGCCTAGTATTTTTTTTGTTATATCAAAGATTTGTTTATCCATTGTGTACACTTTAAACTTTTTAGCTCTCTTACTTAATAAACTTTTTTTACCATTGTTCTTCTTAAAATATGATCTTTTCTTTTCGATATACAACCACAAACCGCATTTGTTCAGCATTCCACAGCACTTTTTGATTTTTTGATTTGTTTATTTTTTGGTAATACTATATGGATCACTTACAGATGAGATCCAGGTACATGCAGCTAGAAGAGATTAAATTGCGTATTGACTTTGCAAAAAACAAAATAAAATAGGCTCTATTTATATAAAAGCTGATTTTGATATCTTCAAAGAAAAAAATTTAGTTGGAGAGATTAAATGAATCATCAAAAATTAACGAAAATAGTGTTGATTTGCATAAGTATTTGCTTAATGGGACGAAATCTAATTGGAACAGTATCAGCAGACGATACAAATAATGTTTGTAATTGGGATTGGAAATGGTATCCAACATCTTATATAGGTGATACTAGAGCCCCGGTAGGATNNAATGGTTGGAATTTGATTGCTAATGGCTTGAAGTATGAACATGATGCAAATACATTTAATAGTTCACTAGGTTCTCAGAATATAGAAATTGTCGAAGGTGGAGATACTGAACTAAAAATAGTATATTTAGTAAAAGGACATATAACTCATGCTCAATTGCTATACGATGGAGTCTGGGGTAAGGGTCTAAGCATTGCAAAAATTAACTATTATGGAAATCAAAGTGCATTATGAATTGGAGAGATTGATACTGCTGATGCTGCACATACCAACAGTATCTAATTTTCTTCGGAAAGCTTATTGATCTGTTCTGCAAAATAGTATTGGGTTTAAACATTATAAACTTTTTCATTTAGTTTTTTGAAATCTGGTTTTCTTTGTTATACAACCTACAAAATGCACTTGCTCAGCATTCTACAGCACTTTTGAGTCCTTATATTCATCTATTTTTTGATAATACCCCACGTATCGTTCATTGATTAAATTTCGAAAATATGCGGTTATAAGAGACTAAATCACGTATTGACTTTGCAACAAACAAAAAAAACATTTTTTTAATATGTCGTCTAAACTTCTACAGGATGATTTTTCCAATATAGGTCACATGCTTAGTCTAATTGACCCATTTTTCTCATTAATTCACGTCTATGTTGAACAATAAAATCGGATGTTTTTGAATTTGGATCCGCTACAAAAACCATATTATAAAACTTCAGTGAAGTATTGTAATCTCCAGCTTGCTCAGCTAACATTCCATCATGAATAATTAATCTCTGAAAGTTTTGTTCAGTTGGTTTCATTTTTGCTGCTTCTCTATAAGATTTAATTGCAGAATTAATATCCCTGCCTGAACAGAAAACTGTCCGTCCTGAAGTAACCGCTCAAATTTGCTTTATCAAAGTTGATATTATTATGATTATCGTTGTTATTACTCCAAGGCCAAGCGTTGACCACTGAACCACTGATTACTAACATCAGTAATGCTATTAGTCCAATCCCAATTCTTTTTTTATTCATTATATAATTCCCCTTATGAAGCTTCAAGACATGGGATCATATATTTTTTTAAGTATTCATCATATAAATCATCATAAGCTGTACATTCACTCATTTTATCTCTATCATAAGAAGCATCAAGTTTGGATCTGATATACCATTCATCATAGCTTATAATTCCTTCATTATCTTTTTGCACTGAACTTTTTTTTCTTATCATAAATTCCTTTTCTTCTGGAGAAACAGTATTATTCAATATATCATCTTCAAAGCAATGGTCAAAAATAATAAAAGGATTATTATATTGGATTTTTCGGTGATGATTATTTATTTTTATCATTTTATTGTATAATATTTGGGGATCTTCTTCTATTATTTTATCAAATATATCCTGAGCTATACTAAAATTCAAATCTACTGCTTTTCTAGAAAACTCTTTTTCGTCCGAGATTTCTTGAAACGATTTTCGAAATATTTCGGTTGAGATTCTTAAAGACATTATTGCCACAAGTTCCATGCCACTTACTTCTTCCTGCATTTCTTCATCTTGGGGTTTTATACTATCCACTATTTCTTGAAATTTTTTTCTCGACAGCGAAAGGGTGAGAAGATATTCTGATGGATCTGAATAAAGCTTAATGTTTAATGAATTTGACATCTGTTTATTCCAAATGCTTAGCAAAAAATTAATGTTTTTGAAAATTATTGTTGTCAATTTAGCATAAATATCATCTATATAGCCTTGGATCAGTATATCATCGTCACAGCCTTTTCCGAATCGATAAATCTCATATGCTTTAGCGTAAAATGTTTCACTGTTGTTTTTTATGCATAAATCAAAGAATGAAGTGGATAATAATAATTGCAGGCTGAAAATCTTGTAACGAGCTGGGTTTATGTAACGAAGATGATATCGGCTAACTATGCCCAAAGATTTTTCGTATAGGTTTAATGTTATATCTGGAAAGTGCTGTCTAATCTTCTCTAATTGTTTAAGTGTTGTTATGTTCCATCTATTCGCACGAGTTGTTTTCTTATTCGGTGGTATCAAAGCTAGGCATCCTAGTTTTTGCAAATCATGCAAATGCCTATTCACCGTTCCTTGGTCAATTCCATCATACTTATCCTGCAAACTTTTTCGAATAAATGGTTCTTTTATTAGTCCTTTATGTCTAAGAATTACTTCAATAGTTTTAGACTTTACTTCACCCACATCATAATGGTAACGTCTCTTCTCAATCATAGAATCATATTTAGATCATTGACTATTTAAATGTATGTAATTATTTTATTTTAATTACATACGCAATTGTATTTTAAAAAATATGATTATAAATGTATTTTTAGCAGTTTAAGAAATAGCATAATGCAAATAGCTATTATAATGTAAGATAACTTTATATATAATGATGGATCAACTATAATAAGAAGCTAAGAAAGCAAAGTTATTATAAACTTGCTTAAACGGAGGTGAAAAAAATAGTTATTAAATTCAGATCTTGCAAGCTGCAGAAAGGAAAAACATCGTTTATTCTTCCACTGCCGCCAGCATGGATAAATAGTGTGGGCGTTGGGAAAGGAGATGTACTAAACATTGAAACAAATGGCGACGAAAGTTTGAGAATATATCCAATCTTGAAAGATACTCAGTGCCAAGAATGATAGATAAGAACGAGAGCCATGAAACTATTTAGAGTAGTTTCAAGGCGTCAAAACCATCAATTCAATTCAGAAATTGACGATCACTTCACAATATAATATCTTCTTTTCTGAATGATAAAGGTATTGGAAGTCAACTTTCGGTAATTTTTCAGCATAGAACTATGTTGAACTTTATTTAAGATTGGTTTTTTTGATGCCCTTGGCTCTTAATTTTTAGCCTGATTATTAGGAGATATTATTATGATATTAAACGAAGAAATGATAAGAGTAATCGTTGTAAACTCAGAAAAACACATAGATGAGATCGTTAATTATAGAGAAGATGTCATTAAATATCTTGAATCTAATATAAAATATGTCGATCAAGAGATAAAGTTTACTGAAATCTTGAACTGTCTTTTCATGCATAGTGCTGAATTAGATTTTACCAAGTGGAAGATGTTAAAAACACAATTGTCTCTGAATGTAACACTGTTTGAGCCCAAGAAGTATAAAACAATCAATCTTTTATCAATAGCAGTGTTGAATTCATTAATAGCAAATTTACAAAGTGCTTTAGATTACGAGAAATGCATGTTAGGGTCTGATGAGGAGCTGCTGGATAAAGATTTGATATTTAATCAAGGCTGGCAAAAAAAGGGGACATGAAAATGTCTTCATTTATTTTTTTTTGGTTTGTCTTCTTAGAATATTGTAGTATGGTAATTCCGCTTCTTCCCGGCTTCTATAAACAAGAAAGTAAGTACGATGATAGGCCATTCGGAGTAAAGGGATATCGATCTCGTTTTTCTATTTTTATAAAGTGTTTTTATGAGCATCATAGCCCAAAGATTTCAATATCCGCGCGGAGGCCTGGAGTATGAGTTCCAGGAATCAAAAGTCAGATAAAATCTATGTTAATGTATATATCCCTAAAAATCTACGCGATTCCATACAAAGTGCAAAGAATGAAGGCAGGAGGTATTGCGGGAGACAATTCTCGAATGGCTTAGCTTTTGAGTTAGGTGCAAAGGTTCTTTTAGGAATTGCTGAAAATGAAGAAGATATTTTGAAGCAAAAACTCGATGATCTTGAGATACATCAAAATTCAATAAGCAGCCAAAGACACCTAATACGTGAGCAATTGGAAAGATTAGAAGCTAATAATGAGTTTATTCGAGCTAAAAATATCAAAGAAAAACAAGATGTAGAATTACTGGCGTCTAAGATAGTTGATTCATGGGATTCAATAGTGCTTTACAAAGATCAGAAGAAGATTGATTTCCTTGTTCTACATTTTGAAGGAAAACTGATACGAGATAAGGTTGCAGCTATATTTCCTTCTACTTATGAACAAGCTCCGACATATGAAGAAGCTTTCCATATTGCATCTGACCTTTTGGCATATGAAGGAGATGGGTTAAATGTCTAATCGTGATGTTTGGGAACCCACGGGAATGGGGATAAAGATCCCTGATATGAAAGGGCTTATTGATTTTTTTAAAACATACTACGAAGAAGAAATAATCGAGCTCGCAAACGACTATCCAGAGAAAGATTATATTTATATTAAATTTAAAGATGCTCGGAACTATAGCTCTGGTTTGGCTGAAGCTTTAGAATGTGGTTTTGAGAAGATATCTCGAATATTACTTACTGCTTTAGCAGATGTCGATTTAATAAAATATAGAGATGATATAGATGTCAACAAAATTAGAATTCGTATCAATGGAATGCCGAATTACTTAAAGCAGCCATTGAGAGATTTAGGACAGAAGGATATCAGAAAGCTCATTTTTGTGGATGGTTTTGTCCGAGCAGTCACAGACAAAGAGCCTAAAGAAGTCAAGACTGCTTTTGAATGCCTTAGATGCGGACATATCACTTTTGTAGAGCAGACAGGAACTAAGTTTGAAGAACCTTTTGCGGGTTGTGAAGGTGAAAACTGTGGAAAAAAAGGACCATTTAGAGTCGATCAATCTCAATGTGAATATATAGATTTTCAGACAATCAAAATTCAAGAATCTCCTGATTCCACTAGGGGAACAAAAACACGGGATATAATGGTGGAATGTGAAGAAGAATTAACTAACAAGGTTGAACCTGGAGACCGTGTAACAGTAACGGGAATCCTTGCATTGGGACAGCGGACTGGAAAAGAAGGTAAAATAACGGTCCATGAAAAGATAATCAAAGCTCTTTATATTGAAAAACTGGATTTTGGATTTGACGAATATGATCTAACATCATTAGATGAAGAAGCTATCTTAGATCTTAGCCGAGATCCGGAAATTATGGATAAAATAGTAAAAAGTGTAGCTCCTTCAATTTATGGATATGAAAATATAAAAATAGCTATTGCCCTTCGGCTGTTTTCAGGAGTTAGAAAGGACTTACCTGATGGGACTGTTCTGAGAGGAAATATTCACATAGCGCTTATTGGTGACCCTGGAATCGCAAAAAGCCAGTTATTAAGGAAGGCTATACATATCTCGCCTAGGGGAGTATTTACAAGCGGGAAAACATCAAGTGCTGCCGGACTCACTGCTGCAGTTGTAAAGGATCCATTAAATGACGGATGGACCCTGGAAGGCGGCGCAGCTGTCATGGCTTCAGGTGGTATTCTTGCAGTTGATGAAATTGGCCAAATACGAGAAGAAGACAAAAGTGCACTTCACGAAGTTATGGAACAGGGTACAGTAAGTGTAGCCAAAGCTGGGATAGTTGCTATGCTTCAAGCTGACTGTGGAATCCTTGCTGCAGGTAACCCTAAAACTGGATATTTTGATCGAAATAACCCGTTTTCTGAACAAGTGGGGCTTTCTCCTGCATTATGGTCTCGTTTTGATCTGATCTTAATCATGTTAGATGATCCTGATTCTGAAACTGATAGGGAGATTTCGGATCACATCCTTTTAAATCATCAGATTGGTGGAATGATCCAAAATCGAATGTATTCTAAATGCCCTGCACATACAGAAGACGAAGTTAGCCAAGCAAAGATGGATATCAAAGCCCCAATAAACGAAGAGATGCTGAGAAAATACATTGCCTATGCTCGAACTAAAGTTTATCCAGTGACTACCCCGGAAGTCTGGGAATATATACAGGATTTCTATTTAAATATTAGAAGTACGAAATCAGTAGGTCCTAGAAGCCCTGTGCCTATTACAGCCAGATGCCTGGAATCGCTACAAAGATCATCAGAAGCTAGGGCAAGAATGCGATTGTCAGATAGTGTTTCAATAGAAGATGTAGAGTTTGCTAAA
>PMJC01000340.1:8129-9394 GCA_003157235.1 Methanosarcina sp. | reverse complement strand
TGAGCCATTTTTTGGGCTTCAGCAAGACTTTTTTCATTTTCTTGCAAGGATTTGTAAGCCTTCTCAAGCTGGGTTGTTCGTTCTTTAACCTTTAATTCCAAACTATCATGTGCTTTTTTAAGGGCTTCCTCTGCTTTCTTGCGTTCAGTAATATCACGGGCAGCCGCAAAGACGCCAATGACCTCACCGTGCTCGTCTTTATAAACTGAAGCATTATACAAAACAGGAGTTATATGTCCGTCCTTATGAATTTCCAGAGGATAATCCCAAACTTTGCCGTCTGTGAACACCTGCCGATAGCCTGCATTGGCTTTCTCAGGTTCAGTAAAATAATCTGAAAAATCAGTACCGATCAACTCATTTCTGGAATATCCGGTAACCTGTTCCGTAGCCCCATTCACATCCGTAATCTTGCCATCACGCCCAATGGTCACTAAAGGGTCCAGGCTGGCTTCAATGAGGCTGCGATTATAAATGTTTGATAATCTGAGAGCTTCTTCTGTTTTTTTGCGCTTGGTGATGTCTATGAATGCAGCAACGGCTCCGCTTGGGTTGCCCTGCTCATCGTGCAAGGGTCGAGCGTTACCTAATAAGTGTCGCATCGTACCGTCAGGATAGAGAAGGTCGAACACGTAATCGCGTACCTCTTTGCCAGCAGCTGACATTCGCACTGGCATATCTGCAAGTAGGATATCCACCCCATCCTTGAACATCCTATAAGTCTCGGAGCTCTCACCTTCTGAAACGGCTTTGGATACATTTGCACCCTCCGGGAGTCGGAGCCATTCATAGGAGATCCGATTACCAGTCATCTGTAGCGCCTGGGGATCGTGCGTTATCCACACGGCGGCAGGTACGGCATCCAATACTACTGCCAGTTCATCCGAACGAGCTCGCTCACGTTTTTCACTCTCCCGCAGCGCGTCCACCAGAGCGTTGTGTTCCGCCAGCGACTGGGCCAGCCTGATATTACTGTATCCAAGCTGTGAGAGCATGTTGGCAAACTTCATGAAGAATGTCATGATTCTATTCACAGCCGTCGGGCTAAACCGTGGGACTTTTTCAAGCGCTGCTATATATTCCTCCTCATTGAAGCCGTATTTTCTAGCCTGGGATCGGAAAAGCTCATAGTCCAGAGGTTCGTCATCAAAAAAGAACTGGCCTGAGAAGACATAGCCGACATGCTGGCCATCCAAGATGATAGGAGTCACTATATCCCACATATTATTTTTGCACTTGTACATCTTAAGTTCTCCAGGGGTAGC
>PMJC01000340.1:0-8112 GCA_003157235.1 Methanosarcina sp. | reverse complement strand
AGAGACTGAATAACCTGGATATCAATTATATCAGCAAGCAAATTCTCCATCTTCCGAGACGGTGAGGGAATACACACCAACTTCTGCCTGATACACTGCTCACTCTGGCGCAGCTCATCTTCAGCTACTTTGCGTTCACTTATATCATGGGCGATTTAAATACCTCCAAGGAGTTTTCCCTCTGAATCATGTAGTTGATAGGTGCTTACTATGAAATAACCATCAAGATGATAATCACAAATCTCAGCAGTGTGTTCGAGTCCATCATTAAGCAACTGTTGGTGCAGACAAAAAGAAGGAGCTCGCTTGTCCCATGGATAGCACGACAGCAAGTCAATCCAATACACTCTTCTTTTGCAAACCTCAATTTTACCGCCATGGTTCTGTTTGCGCGAGCTATCGATATTGTAGTGTTTATTGTGACTATCAGGTTTGGCACAACATCAAAAGTATATTCCTAATATTTCAACGGCTCGAAAACTACTTTTTCAACTCTCTTTCGTCCTAAATAATCTTCAGGTCTGACACAGCATCAAAAGTATATTCCTAATATTTCACGGCTCGAAAACTACTTCTTCAACTCTCTTTCGTCCTAAATAATCTGTCTTCTTCCATTTTCCTTCCTCTTTGCTCAAAGAAAATTGCTGGCTTGAGACCACTTCAATAATATTTGTTGTGATATACTTATCGAAAAAATATGAGCCCAAAGCTATTATTTGGTATTTACTGATAATATCATCCATTTTTCCTATATAATCAACAAAATGACCCCAATCCTTTTTTTCTAGCCAAGAAGTATTTTCACTCAACCTCAGCCCATTATAACCACTTTCCAATGCTTGATTGAGTTTTTCGATCCAGTAATTTATTACCCTTTCATAATCATAAATTCTCCCAGTTACGTACAAGCAAGTGTAAGATATGATTTCTATTTGCCCTTTGTCCAGATATGAATCAAAATAAGGTACAGCCTTTCTTAGAGCTTCTTTTGCATCCTCGAAATCCAGAGGTTGTGACGTAACACAAAGACAGAACTCATTGTTTTCCAACCCTAATTTGAAGTACGGAATCAGAATGTCCGCTAAATCTTCTTTTGAATCATCGAATTGGCAGATATGCTCCTCCCAGTGCACATCTCCAACAATATAAATGCCAGATTTTCGTAGTTTTTCTTTCATCCAAATTCTGTCCAAATTTGAGTGAATAAACGCAAAAAATTCATCGCATTAAAAGTGTTTGAGTTCAGGATCGTTAGATATTTTTGTCACATTGAGAACTCTATCCTACTATAATCATATATGACAATAAGCATATAAAAGAGATATATAATATTCCTTTCGAAATAAATAAATAAATAAATAAATAAATAAATAAATGAATCATATTCCTTTGCAATTAATTAAATAATCTTTTAATGCTAAGTGACTACTGCAATCTCAATTCATCTCTCTTCTTATTTGTAAGTTTAAAGTATTTCTATTATCAATATAGTCTTTGATGATTATTCTCAATCGATGAAAATATAAAAATAAATCGTGGAATAATCGTAATTATGGGGAAAAATGATAAACAGTGTACTTGAGGAAGATAACATCATGTACTTTCATGCCAAATAAGCTTTGAAACACGTTATGCTATTAAGAAGCTATTCGATTATTGATGTTTTATAATAAGATTTTTATAACATTGTGTGTTATTTTCCTTTTAAATTTTATTAAGTAATACAGGAATGATTTTACTGGGATATTGTATAATGCCCAAATTTCATCAGTAACTAGTTCGATATATCTTTACTAATTACTTATTTCATTGATATTCTGTAGAGGATTTTCGAGAAACCCCTAAATTTCGTCATATGCATATAAATGGTAAATAAATGATTCGTACAAATCAGAAGTTTATCAAAATCCTCTGTAATCGATCAAAGAAAAAAAAATAAAAAGTCTCTCAATTTATTATTTCTTTATTTGAATCATGTTTGCTCTGGATATACGTAATAACGCCTGAAATCAATGAAACGAAAATTATCCCAAGTATCACAAAGCTGAGGTTATCCTTTACAGCTGACAAATTTCCAAAAAAATATTCCCCTAAAAGAAATGTAGATACCCACCCAATTCCACAGATTACGTTATAGCAAATGAACTTTGAATAGGGCATTATTCCCACACCTGCTACAAAATGCGCAAAAGTTCGGATAATCGGGATAAAACTAGCTAATATTATTGCTTTTACTCCATATTTTTCACAAAATATGTGCGTACTATCAAGATGCTTCTTTTTGACAAATCTTATGTCTTCATGATTTACGATTTTGCTTCGTAGTATATGACCTATATGATAATTGACAGTATCTCCTAAAACAGCTGCTAGACATAGAATCAATAATATAGTAGATAAGTTGAGCGACCCACTAGCAGCTAGAGTTCCAGTCGCGAAGATAAGAGAATCACTGGTAAGAAAGGAGTCACCACCAAACCTGTTTCAGAAAAGACAGTGGCAAACAACAGTAAATATGTCAGTAGGCCATATTCATTGGTTATTGCTTTTAAGTGTGTATCAAGATGCAAAAAAAATCAATAAAATGCATTATATATTCCATGGCATGATTTTAGTAAACCTCTATTATTGATAGTATTGGCTTGGGAATCGCCCAAGCTTAATGTTTTCAGTTCGCCACTTATATACAATTAGTACAATGTATTTGAGCTTGTATAATCATCTAATGGGAAAACAAAGACTGAAATCTAAATTTATTACTCTGACCTGTCCTAACGACTGTAGGATTTTCGCAGTTGAAGCATTTTTCGGCAAATTATGCCAAAATACGATAATTGATATAATATTATAAACATGTCCTAAAATTCTTGAGTTGAATAACAGGAAAAAATATCGAAATTGCGTTTTATGGGGGTCTTTCTGTAAACGAAACCTAAATCATCAAGTTTCAAATGAGAAAAGGAAGGGTTGCTCAATGTGATTTTTCAGAGTTTNNGGAGGATTTTTGTCTCGTATCCAATTTCCCTTAGAATCGGCTCGTATTTTTCTGATTTGTTGCCATTGAAACAGATCAACCTCAGCTTTGGAGCTATCTCTTTTACTAATGAGAATTGATTTATTTCTTCGTCCCTAATCTTTGCATCTCCACTTCCTACCCCATCTCCGGCCTTAAACACATCCCATAAATCGATTCCATTACATTTCAGGGTCTCAAGTCTACTTTCATAATCCATGCTCTGAAAATCTTCACTGATTGCACTGCCGAGCAACCTCCAAAAGTCATTGCCAGGATTCCCATAATACTGATGCTTTTTGATAGATATATTACCTGGAAAGGATCCTAGAATAATGATTTCAGTATTTTTATCAACGATTGGTGGAAAACCTTGTTTTATCATTTTTAAAGAAGCTGGAATCAAGTATATTTCAAGTTTTGGAAGCGAAGAAATTCAACTTTTTATTATTCGCTTATAAATATTTCTGCAATAGCTGAAAAGTTCCTGCCTCTGGAAAGAGAGTTTCTCGAAAAATTCACTCCATAGTGATTATAGAATCTACCACCTTTTGAGATAAGTAATACAGAGATGAAAAGATCGGTAATTTAATACTTAAGATGGATCAATTTTATAATCACAAACAAAGAGACATCTATTTACCATACTTACAAACTCTTCTATCTTTCATGTAGTCTGGAATTAGTTTTTTATACATTGTGTTTTTTTGGCTTCCTTATTACTTTGTAATACAATTTGTAGCAAACTTTTGTGGGTTAATATAATCACAACGATATTAAATTTTCAGATTCTATTTGTGGATTACAAACCAGAGTTTGCCAAAGGGATTTGAATTATTTGAAGCATCTGTTATTGACGATTAAATAACAACAGTTGCTGGGGTAAATTATAATTTTTCTGACTCAAGAATACTACTTTTGGCATCCAAAAATCTCATCTTTAATATTTTGGAAATACGTTAAGATACAGAAATAAATTATAAAAATGTACCCTTATAATATTTCTAAAGCATAAATTTTAATAAATTAATGGTAATTTATTAACACTATGATTTAAACTTCACCATGAGCTTCTAATGAGCTCATAACGTTTATGTCTATTTCCCGCTCCCTGCCGGGATACTTTACAACATACCAATAATGATTTTTCGGATAGGCTCTAAGCTATGTACATATTCACTTTTGAAGCAAGCTGAATCTCTTTCAAATGCATGAACAAGTTAAAGGATGGTGAAACTTTAATCAATCATGGCTTATATTAGGAAAAGCGAANNATTTCCCAGCTTTTTGGGTACCTCTGACCCACTGATAAAATCCATTAAATGTAAAGAATATTAAATGTTTGAGGCACTCAATTTTAAAGTCTTATTATATATAGCGTGCATAACTAATATCCTCAGGAGTTTTATTCTTCGATCTTAATTCAATTATAAAATGAAGATTTCTGCTTACATAATGTTGGCTAGCATTAAAATCAATAACAATGTCTTAAACCTTAGTTTTAAGATCCACTATCCTGAAAAATTTACCGTTAATTTATCTGGAGAAAAAAAATTTTAAGATAATTGGATTCTCTATAATTAAAAATACTATCTCTGGAGGAATTCTTACTTTTTGTATTTTTGAAATAATATCGTTGGTTACAGATTCAAGAAAATTTGTAGAAGATGCTACAATATGAATAAAAAATAGAAAACCTTTTCGAGAGCTATGATTTGCCCCGTTAGATAAAATGGTCATAATATAATATTAGATAATTTTGGAAAAATATCTACATCAAACTGGCTGTGTACATAACAGAAGTAAAGTCATTTTTCTTTGTTAAAATCAACGACTCAATTACCTTCATTAATTTTTCGCAATTCTACTCCTGATTTGTGAAAATAGTTTTGAGACTAACGAAATTTGGAATTACTAAACCAATTTAATATTTGCTAACATAAATCACTACATAACATTACTCGATATTTATGTAGGTACGTAAATATTTGCGATTATATATATCGATTAATACTCAATTATTCTATATTCTGTTCAGGAGGAGTTAGATATAATAAATTCAAACGATTCCGGAAAAAAAGACGCATCTATCGAACAAAACTATGGTAAGACGAAAGATAAAATCGTGAAAAATCACATAGCTTTGCTTGAGAGTTACGAACAAAGGTTGAAGAATCTTGATCCTGAACTTATTACCATAGATGAAGAGATATTCTTAACTGAAGCTTTTATTCATGCTAAAGAAGTTTTTGAGCCTGAGAAACTGGTAAAATGGTTTACAATAAGAGCCGAACCTTTTTATAGACCAGGATCCTGGAAAGTGGTGTTACCCATGTATGAAGAGCTGCTTGATATTGCAGAAAAAAAACTTGGGTCCGAAAATCCTGGAACTGCGACTGTACTAAATGGTATGGCAAGGATTTACCGTTACATAGGAAACTACGAAGAGGCCCTCAAGCATTTATCAAGGGCACTCAAAATTCATGAAATGCTCCCTGGAACTGAACTAGCTGATATCGGGGACATACTCAGTGAGATGGGGATTCTTAACTATTTGATGGACAAGCAAGCTCTTTCATATTATACCCAGGCACTGGAAATCCAGAAAAAATTTTTCAGTTCTGAAAACCTTGGTGCCGTCATAACCCTGAACAGAATGGCTTTCTTTTATAGGGGAATGAAAAAACCCGAAAAAGCTGAAGAATTCTTCAACAGAGCTTTAGAATTTCTTGAAATTTTTCAGGAGCAGAAGCCTGACAAACGAGTGATCACGATCTATAAAGCCGGTACCCTGAATAACCTAGGTATTCTGCTTTCCGAGATGGGAAAAATTGAGGAAGCTGAGGATAGATACGGGAAGGCATTAAAGCTTCAGGATAAAGTATATGGCCCAGAGCACCCGCAGGTAGCTCAGACCCTGAACAACCTTGCCCTCCTATATTTCCAGACTTCAAGATATGAAAAAGCTCTTATCCTCAACACCAGATCTCTTGAGATCATGGAAAAACTAGGAAAAACCGAACATCCTGGATTTGCCACAACCCTAAACAACCTTGCAGGTATCTACGTCCATAAAGGCCGCCATGAAAAAGCTCTGGAACTTTACAAGCGAGCCCTTGAAATCCGAGAGCGAATCCTCAGTCCAGACCATCCAGATGTTGCCAAGACCTTAAACAACCTGGGAGAACTCTATAGAATCCGGGGCCATCACAAAAAAGCCCTGCACATGTACACCCGCGCTCTCAATATCTACAAAACAACCTTTGGTATCACCCACCCAGACATAGGTACTACTCTCAACAATCTTGCAGGCCTCCACGAAAGCCTGGGAGAATATAATACTGCAATTGACCTATATGAAAAAGCCCTTGATATAATTCGTAAGGAATATGGATCTGACCATCCTTATTTCAAAATCACACGGAATAATTTAATTAGCCTCTATGATAAAATGAACGGAGCTTGCGAAGCTGGACTTCAAAAGAGCCAATAGAGAGAATAACATTTAACATTGAATTCGTTTGCATCAAGGCAGCAAAATTTAGTTCTATTACTCTTTATAGCGATGATAGCCTCGAGAAACTTTCAAAATGAATCAATTCCATGGATATATAATTTTTATATAATTGATATAGACTTTTGGGAGAGAATGATAATATTTGTTTGATATTTAAAAAAACCAGAAGAGAATAATCTCCAATGGAAAAATATTCATTAATCTGTTCTTAGTATTGTAACATCTCAAACTCTTGGTATCAAATCACTAAAATAGAGTAGTTATAGCCATAACATTTGTTATTTACATACATATCCATTCACTTCTGGTCACAAATAAAAGCATTTTTCGAAAGCTTAGCATAAGCTAGACACATAACAATACTTTGAAACCCTAATTTGACAGTTTGATTTTTATGTTGGGAGGAGATTTTCATAGTTTAGAAAATTAAGAAGTAATATTATGGTCAATAAATTTTCCCCCCATTTTGTTATGATTTTCATTTGACAGATAATTATTTGTCCTAAAATGGTTATTTTCTTCAAATTTTTATCAAATTTTTGACTTTGAATTTGCAGATTATATTGATGGAAAAATAAATATTTAATAAATGTATTAATTTGTACAGCAAAAACGCTAAAATAGAACAAAATTTCTGATTTAATAATATCCTTTACTCCATAGGATTAGGAAATGACAGATACAATGATACTTTTAATAATATTTTTTATGACTGTAAATTGATTTGTGATGAGAATATGAAGTTTCATTCCAAATAGAATTTATATTATCAAACGAAAGTTATAGGTTTTTCAAAATATCACATTTCACATTATTGATTAGGGAGCATCGCATATTCCGTTTACCACAAATTATTAATACTTAGCATATCGTGTTTATCGAGATGACCAGAATTACTAATCGCTTACACAAAAACGTGTTGAGTGTTATTATGGACATTTTAGAAATGGATCATTTCCGCGAGCCTGAACTTGAAGAGGTTCAGTTTTTCCTTGAAAGTACTGGAACTCACGGTTCTATTGTTCATGAAAATGCTGTGGAAATGAACTGTACATCCTCCAAAATTCAATCAAGGGAGAATGTATTGATCGATTTCAATAATTCCTTTCCATCCATTAACTAACACCCCCTAACAGATTTTAACCCTCGAACTGAAACCCAAACCTGTAACTATTTCCATTTTGAAGTTAATTTTGGATTTCAGCCCATTTTTTTGATACTTTTATCTGTTTTCCGTACTTATATCCTTATTTTCAGAGTATATTGATGTCAATTTTGTTTGAGATCCTAATTTAGATTAAAGTGCGTGACTAACTTGATTTCTCAAGTCCTTTAATGCTAGATTAAGAGTATTTCAATAAACCTCTGATTTTCACGAGTCGTATACCATTTTTAAGCATATGACGAATTTAGGGACTTCTCGAAATCCTCTTAAGTAAATTAATATATAGAGATTCAGTGCTATAAGCGTCCGTTTTCTGCATTTTCTTTATAAAGAAGCTTTTTCTTCAATCAATACCTCACTCGATTTTCACATCTACTAATTTTCCCAAAGGCCGTTGATAAGGTACTGTGACTTTAA
>PMJC01000199.1 GCA_003157235.1 Methanosarcina sp. | reverse complement strand
CAGGGTAACGCCTGGACGTTTACCTACCTTCACTTTTACCCCAAAAAGTTCCCTGATCAGGGAGGACTTCCCCACATTTGAGCGTCCTACAAATATTGTTTCAAAATTCGCGTTGCCTTCAGCTTCAGTATTGCTAGTTCCCATTGTTTTTCACCTCATTTGCTTCCCAAGCTGTGTATCGAAAGCCCAGAGGAATGCCTCAAAGNNTTTTCCCTCGGAAAAAGTATTAAATTTTAGGTAACTCTTCTCTCACGAAACTCAAATTCAATTTCCACTTACTTCTGACCGTAGGATAACCTAAACCTGCTTCCTACTAGCATTTTCATCAACTTCTTAAAACATAGAGACTTAAGATTCATAAAACCTTCTTTTCGGGTTCTGTGCAATCTTCATAGTTTAAAGTATTTTTTGCCTAACGTTGAATCCATAAAATTGAATCTCTTAATCATAAATCATGTCAAATCAATATGTTTGTATACCAACCCAAAGCATTAATTTATTATTTCCATGGAACATCTTCAATTTTGCCTACATATTTTATCATAAAATATAATTTAAACCTGTATATTATTACTTAATCCTACTATTTGCAGTTAACTTAGAAATCAAAGATTTAAAAATCCTTCTTTTCAGCTTATTGTCTAAATTTGGTATGATTCTGACGGGCTTTATCGGTTTGAATTTTTAAAATGCTCTCCATCAGGTAAATTCAATTCCAATAGATAGTCTCCTACACTCAACATGTACGATATTTCCTATTCCAGAAATGTCAAAAATTTACAATCCTGATTAGACAGAGGACATCAATGAACTTTGATTTTGCTCCTAGTTTATCCATTAAGACGAGATGTATTTGAAAAATATATAATATAAATTATATATAAATTGAACACCGTGATATTCGATCTGTACAATTATATTATCCAATTTAAACAAAGTCAAGAGCCACATACAGGAGATATCCAGGGAAAAATCTTCTAGCTGTTACCGGTTACCAGGTAATTGGGTATGGGTACCCGAAGTGGAGAGCTTAATACAAGGTAAGTATTCACAAAAGGAGGAGAGAAGATGAAAATGATCACGGATATTTCGCCGGGGATCTAGTCGCCGATCAAGGTGGAGAGTCGCATCGGCACGCTCAAGTTCTTCATGGATTCTCGGACAAGAGCACCGTCGAGAAACTCTTCGATAACCTGGATTTCCAACGCGCTGTGAAGGCCTATCTGCTGGCACTGCCTCAGAATGGTACCAAAAACAAACTCATTCTACAAAGAAGCAATGATTAAGAAAGTTAAACAAGAAAAAGAGAAACTAGAGTCCACGTCATCCCAACCTGAAGAACTGAGTATCCGTGAACCTCCGTATTCACGAAGTAATAAGTAAATAATTTAAGGACAAGATCGAAAAAAAAATTTGCTACTATTCAATCCATTCTATCCTTTTTACTGCTTTTCTTTAATGATTATTTATACAAATTCCGCTTTCACGGATGTAAAAACTGGACCTCTAATATCTATTTTTTTCTTTTTGCCAGTGATATAGCGTTGGGCAATAGGACCTATTTTCAGGTTGATTTCCGAGGGAACTTTGACAATTCTTACCCTCACAATATGTTCATTTGCTCCGAAAATTGCGGCTTCTTCAATTTCTCTGGCAGCCTGGGCGGCAAAAGCTTCAATGAAACTAATGCCTGCTTTTGCAGAGTGATTTTCAAAGGGTTTGTGCCATTTCTTGATGTTAGGGATTCCCAGGATATCTCCCTGATAAGCTACAATTTCGTTGAAAACTGCAGGGCCGCAGAGTTTCGTGTTTATTTCAGGCTCTATTACGGAAATTTTTACATTTCTGCCGCATACTTCTCCTTCCCAAACAGGAAACTCACAGGGGCTTAGCTCTTCCGAATGCAATTCACACTGTGAAACGATTGCATCTGCAATCGCACGCCCTTCAGGAGTTTCAGGCACTTTGTCTACAAAGATCTGTTTTGCAAGCTCATTATCCAACATATCCCACTCACTGTACTGAGGTATCTGCGGATAAGCCAGAGAGCGTACATCTGGGGAATCGTGGAGGATCATTGCTAATCTTTCCACTCCGAGACCAAGGTTCATGACAGGATATGGGATGTCGTATTCTGCAAGAGCTGTTGGGGAATAAATCCCGAAAGTTGCAACTTCGATCCAGCCATCAGAATACTTTGAGTTAGAGCCTACAAGTTTCGGATGAAAGGCAAATACTTCGGTCTGGGTGTCAGGAACATAGTATTTGCTGCGCTTCTCATCAGGCCTGAAAAGGAATTTTTCAAAGCCAAAATGGGTAAGAAGCCCTTCTGCAACGGCCTTTCCATGGTCGACGATCACATCTTCATCCATGATCACGCAGGAGGCTGAATAATATGTCATTAGCCTTGAGGCATCTTCCTGTTGTTCTCTCCTGAAACAACGGTCTATAGAAAATAAATTGAATGGAGGTTCTTTCCTTTCAAGAAGTGCACCAAGGGAAATGAACCACCCACTTGTCATATGGCTGCGGAGTGTTTTTGTACTTGCCTGGGGCACAAGCTCTTTAAATTCCGGGAAAACTTTGTCAATCATATTGGCAACAATAGAGTCTGAAACTTTAAGAGCCACAGAAATCTCGGGAACAAGATCATCTCCATCGACCTTCCCTTTTTTGTATGCATGAAAAATTTGCCTGATTTTCTCGATTCCATTGTCACCAATGTTCCCGAGGATACCAGTTACTTGTTCAATGCGCTCGTCGGAAATCCCAACGTTAGGACGAGGAAGGCCTGCTAGATAAAAACAGCGGTCTAGGACTGCTAGGGCTTCGCTTCCAAACTGTTTATGAACCTCTTTATCATCCACTATCAAAGGGTTCATCATCTCTTCAAAGCCCATTCTGAGATAAGCCTCTCTAAGTTTATGAATGGTGGCATAAACAGGATGTTCCTTTCCGAATTTAAAAGCGATTCTAGGATAGCGCTCGTTCAGGGTAGGCGTCCTGATAAATTTTTTACCCTGGTTCCAGGTAAAATCGAAGTTCTCTTTTGCATCTTTTTTTATTTTTTCTGGATCAAATCTCATGCATACCCTCTTTAGCAAATTATTGAATTATAAATCTACCAGTTTGAGATTCGGATTTATAAGTTTTAGAAAATTCATATATTTTTAACACTTTAGATATTAAACAGTTTAACAACTACTAAACTTATCATATTAGTAATTTGCATATAGCAGGTTGTATTTCAAATGCACAACTTTAGCATTTGTAGCTCAGAGTTACTGATTTGCTTAGTTTTGAAACACAGTTTATTCTTAAAGCCTCGATGCCAGATTCAGCATTGAAGTTTCAAGTTTTTGCTGACTAATTGCATTGGCAACATATCCACACATACTTCCTGTCAGCATTATGATACATCGATCTTCCTACTGCATCCTCTAGTTATGGCATAAGGATGATCACAAGCCATAATTATTACATGGATATATTCCATAATTCCTAAATAATACTTCATTTTTTTTCAATTGATTCCTTTCTGATAAGGGCCAGGACATATCTTCTGAGCTCCCCCACAACATCTTCAAGATCATTGAGATAATAAACATATATTTAACTCTCAGTTCCATTAAGGGGAGAAAATCATATTCGACATCCTTTCTTCATTCAGCAAGTTGCTGAGGACTGAAACTTACAACTATTTTTGTGCCAATGTTCTACAAATCCGCCAAAATAAATCT